>NZ_QSKJ01000003.1:0-202116 GCF_003469895.1 Collinsella sp. AM28-11LB | reverse complement strand
GCAGTCAAGAGGTCAGGGGTTCGATCCCCCTCGTCTCCACCCGAGCATTGAATGAGGCTCCAACGCAAGTTGGGGCCTTTTTTCATATAGGCACACAAGGTCAAAGGCGGCACCATGATCCTCCTGGTAGACAAGATCGAAAAAAGCTTCGGCGCGCGCGTTCTCTTTAGCGGCGCGTCCTTCCAGATCAACCCCGGCGAGCGCTTCGCGCTCGTGGGACCCAACGGCGCCGGCAAAACCACCATGCTCAAAATCATCATGGGAATCGACAGCCCCGACGCCGGCCAGGTCCAGTACGCCAAGGACTGCCAGGTGGGCTACCTAGAGCAGGAAACCAACCTGGAGCAAAAGGACACCACCATTCTCGCCGAGGTCATGGCCGCTGCCAAGGAAATCCGCCGCATGGGCGAGCGCGCCAACGAGCTGCAGGCCCAGATCACCGAGCTCTCCGAACAGGGGAAGGACGTCGACGCACTCCTTAACGAGTATGGCCAGGTCCAGGACCGCTTTGAGCACCTGGGCGGCTACGAGCTCGAGAGCAACGCCCGTAAGATCCTATCCGGTCTGGGCTTTAAGGTCACCGACTTTGAGCGCCCGTGCTCCGAGTTCTCGGGCGGCTGGCAGATGCGCATCGCGCTCGCCAAGCTCTTCCTGCGCCACCCCGACCTGCTGCTTCTGGACGAGCCCACCAACCACTTGGACCTCGAGAGCGTCCAGTGGCTGCGCGGCTTTATTGCCAACTACGACGGCGCCGTCCTCATCGTCAGCCACGACCGCGCCTTCATGGACGCCTGCGTCGACCACGTCGCCGCGCTCGAGAACCGCCGCGTGACCACCTACACCGGCAACTACAGCAGCTACCTCAAGCAGCGCGAGGACAACCTGGAGCAGATGCGCGCCAAGCGCGCCGCCCAGGAGCGCGACATCGCCCACATGCAGGTCTTCGTCGACAAGTTCCGCTACAAGCCCACCAAGGCCGCCCAGGCCCAGGAGCGCATCCGCAAGATCGAGCAGATCAAAAAGGAGCTCGTCATCCTGCCCGAGGGCCACAAGCACATCGACTTTAAGTTCCCCGACCCGCCGCGCTCCGGCGACATGGTCGTGGGCCTCGAGGGCGTCTCCAAGTCATACGGCGATAAGCACATTTACAGCGACATCGTCCTCAAGCTCTACCGCGGCGAGCACGTGGCGCTCGTCGGCCCCAACGGCGCCGGCAAGTCCACGCTCATGAAGATCCTCGCCGGCCTGGAGCCACCCACCACCGGCACCCGCGAACTGGGCACCAACGTGGGCGTGGCCTACTACGCCCAGCACGCACTCGAGGGCATGACCGAGTCCAACACAGTCCTGCAAGAGATCGACACCGTCACGCCCAAGTGGACCGTGCCGCAGCAGCGCAGCCTGCTGGGCGCCTTCCTGTTTAGCGACAACGATTCCATCGAGAAACAGGTTCGCGTCCTCTCCGGCGGCGAAAAGGCGCGTCTGGCGCTCGCCAAGATGCTCGTGGCCCCCGAGGCGCTCCTGTGCCTGGACGAGCCCACCAACCACCTGGACATCGACTCGGTGGACATGCTCGAGAACGCCCTGCAAAACTTCCCCGGCACCATCGTGCTAATCAGCCACGACGAGCACCTGGTGCGCGCCGTGGCCAACCGCGTGATCGACATCCGCGACGGCAAGGTCACGGTCTATGACGGCGACTACGACTACTACCTCTACAAGCGCGAGGACCTCGCAGCCCGCGCCGCCGCCGAGGCGGCAGGGGAGAGTGCACCGGCCGCGACCAAGTCCGCCAAGGTCACCGCGGCCCAGCCCGACACCCCCGCCACCGCTTCCAAGCCTGCCGAGGGCAAAAAGACCAAGGAGCAAAAGCGCGCCGAGGCCCAGGCCCGTGCCGCACTCAACAAAAAGCTCAAGGGCGTGCGCAACCAGCTCAAGAAGATCGAGGCAGAGCTGGACAAAAAGCGTGCCCGCTATGACGAGCTTATGGAATTGATGGCGAGCGAAGAGCTTTATGCCGATCAGGATAAGTTCAACGCCGCGCTGGGGGAATATAACGGCCTTAAGCAAGAGCTGCCCAAGCTCGAAGACGAATGGCTGGAGCTTTCCACCCAGATCGAAGAGGAGACCGCGCGTGAACTCTCGTAAGGCCGCTGCCGTGGCGATGAGCATCATCGCCATCGCTTGTCGCATCTGCGGCATCTTTATGAGCGCGATGACCGTGCTGCTGTGCTTTAGCGGCCTCACCGCCAAGCTGCAGATCGTGGGCTTTGTCGTTGAGCTTTCTCGCGCACTGCCGAGCGCCATTGCCGGCTATGGCGTCATCACCTCACCTTTTGGCGGCGTGTTCCGCTTGGATTACGCCATCGTGGCCGTCATCCTGTTTGTAGCCGACTACTTGCTCACGCGCGCCTCGCGCCGCGTCCGCTAGGGGATCGACATGTCCGGCAGCTACCTCATGAACCTACTCGCCAGCGCGGTCGCCGTCATCGTGGGCATCGTTATCCACGAGAGCGCGCACGCAGCCGCGGCCTGGGCGCTTGGCGACAAGACGGCCCGCTCCCGTGGCCGCGTCTCGCTCAACCCGCTCAACCATATCGACCCGTTTGGCACCATCATCCTGCCGCTGCTCATGCTTGCCGCCGGCGGCCCGGTGTTCGCCTTCGCCAAGCCAGTGCCCGTCTACCTCAACAACCTCAAGCACCCCAAGCGCGACGAGGTCCTGGTGAGCGTGGCCGGCCCCGCGTCCAACATCGCACTCGCGTGTCTTGCCGCGGTCCTCATGCGCCTGGCCTATGGCAGCCTCTACACCAGCATGTCCTTTGCCCTGGCATCACAGATCATGAATTTCGGCGCTACGTTCATCGTGGTCAACCTGTCGCTTGCGTTCTTCAACCTCATCCCGATTCCGCCGCTCGATGGCTCATCGATCATCGTGCCCTTCCTCAAGGGCAAGGCGCTCAACAACTATTACCGCCTGCAGCAATACGCTATGCCCATACTCATCCTGGTGCTGTACCTGCTGCCCATGTGGACCGGCATCGACGTGATCGGCCGCTATTTCGACGTTACCGTGTATCCGCTCGCTGAGCAGCTGCTCAACTTCGCAATCGCCGGCATCTAAGGTAAACTTACAGGTCGACCGTGCATAACGGTCGTAACATGCACCCAAACCGCGCCGCGAAGGCGCCGTCAAAGGAGGTCGAAGATGTCGTATCGCGTGTCGACGCAGGTCTACAGCGGACCGTTCGACCTGCTGCTGCAGCTGGTTACCCGCCAAAAAGTTGATATCGGCGCCATCTCGATCAGCGAGGTGGCCGAGCAATACCTTGCCGAGGCCGAGCGCATCGAGGCGCTGGACCTAGACGTGGCGAGCGACTTTTTGCTGGTCGCGGCAACCCTTTTGGACATCAAAGCAGCCTCGCTGGTGCCTCAGGAAACCCCGTGCAAAGCCGATGACGACGATGACGAGCTCGACGAAGACCTCGAGGAGCTCAGCACGCTCGACGGCGACGCCCTTCGCGAGGTCCTGATCCAGCGCCTGATTGCCTACAAGCAGTTTAAGGGCGCGGCGGCGGCCCTCGGTGCCCGCATGCAGGCCGAAAGCCGCATGCACCCGCGTGTGGCCGGTCCCGACCCGGAGTTCCTGGGGCTCATGCCCGACTACCTGGCAGGCATCACCCTGCGCGGTCTCGCCGTCATCTGCGCTGACCTGGACGGCAAGCGTCAGACCTTCCTACTGGAGGCCGAGCACGTGGCACCGCATCGCGTGCCGCTCGACCTGACCGTAGCCTCAGTCGACCGCTTTACCATGGCGCACCAAACCTGCACCTTCCGCGAGCTACTGGACGGCGACGCCACCACCGAGCAGCTCGTCGTCACCTTCCTGGCCATGCTGGAGCTCGCCAAACGTGGCTCGCTCACCCTGAGCCAGGACAAGATCTTCGGAACCATCTGCATCAACCGAGTCGAGGGAGCCGAGGCATACGTGCCCGGCGAGGGCCCCGAGCTCACCGAATAGGAGCCGCAACCATGTCAACCCTTTCCACGCTGGAGGCAAACAGCCTCAAAGGCGCCCTCGAGGCGCTTCTGCTGGTGTCGAGCGACCCGGTGAGCGCGCCCGCGCTGGCAGGCGCGCTGGATATCGCCCCCGGCGAGTGCGCGTCGCTGCTCGCCGAGCTCAAGGTTGAGTACGAGGAGGCCAACCGCGGCTTTCAGCTGCGCGAGGTCGCCGGCGGTTGGCGCCTATTTACGCACCCCGCCTACCACGACGTAGTCGAGGCCTATGTGTTGAGCTGGGACACGCAAAAGCTGTCGCAAGCGGCGCTCGAAACCCTGGCCGTCATCGCATACCACCAGCCCGTGACGCGCGAGGTGGTCAAGGGCATCCGCGGCGTCAATTCCGACGGCGTCATCGCGTCGCTCGTCGACAAGGGCCTGGTGCGTGAGCTCGGCCGCGACCCCCAGCGCGGTCAGGCCATCATCTACGGCACGACCAACGCCTTCTTGGAAAAGTTCGGTCTGCGCTCCACCCGCGACCTGCCCGACCTGGAGCAGTTTGCCCCCGACGAGCAGTCGCGCCAGTTTATCCGCGAGCGCCTGAGCGGCCGCAGTATTCAGTCCACGCTCGAGGAGCAGGCCGAGGACCTAGACGAAGAGCGCGAACTGCTCGATACCGATATTGAAGATGTTGAGGCAGTCGAGGACTTAGAGACCCTAATCGTCGACGAGACCTCGGAGGATATGCATGACGAGGACTAACGAAATAGGGGAGACGCGCGCCATGGGCAACGCAGTACCCACAACCGACGCCCAGCCCGTCTATCCGCACACCATGCGCCTGCAGCGCTTTTTGGCGCGTGCGGGCGTGGCGAGCCGCCGTGGCTCAGAGGACCTGATGACCGCCGGCCGCGTGACCGTCAACGGCCAGGTCGCGACCGAACTAGGTACCAAGGTCGATGTCGACCGCGATCACATCGAGGTCGACGGCATGCCCGTCAAGCTCAACCAGGGCGCCGTGTACCTGATGCTCTACAAGCCGACCGGCTACCTCACCACCATGAGCGACCCGCAGGAGCGTCCCTGTGTGGCGGACCTGGTCCCCCGCGACCGCTTTCCGGGACTTTTCCCGGTGGGCCGCCTGGACCGCGACACCACGGGCCTTTTGCTCTTTACCACCGACGGCGACCTGTCGCAGGATCTGCTGCACCCCAGCAAACACGTCTACAAGACCTACCAGGCACTCGTGGACGGGCAGCTGACCGACCGCGATCTCACGCCGCTGCGTCGCGGCATAGAGCTCGACGACGGCCTGTGCCAGCCGGCAATCTGCCGCATCATCAACGCGCGCGAGGCCGAGGCCGTGGCTCCGCAAGGCATCAAGCCCGGCACCACCGCCGTGGAGGTCATCATCCGCGAGGGCCGCAAGAATCAAGTTAAGCGTATGTTGAGCAAGATCCACCATCCGGTAATCCGTCTGCATCGCTGCAACTTTGCCGGCCTTGAGCTCGAGGGTGTGGCCAAGGGCTCGTGGCGCGAGCTCACCGACTGCGAGGTGCAGATCCTCAAGTCCGGCGGCATCCCGCCTAAGCAGGCCGTCGGCAAGCGCGGTGCCGCGCCGGCGACCAACACCGCCAGCCGCACGCGTCACCACGGCAGCCACGGCTCCGCACCCAAGCGCAACACCTACCGCGAGCGCTACACCGGCTAGGCAACCCGCCGCGCCCCAACGCCCGCGAACCATACCAGCACGTCAATCATCGAAAGGAAGCATTGCATGATCGTCGCCATCGACGGCCCCGCCGGTTCCGGCAAGTCCACCATCGCCAAGGAGATCGCCCGCCAGCTGGGCTTTAACAAGCTCGACACGGGCGCCATGTATCGCGCCGTCACCTTCGCCGCGCTCGACCGCGGCATCGGCCTGGACGACGAGGCGGCAATCGACGCCCTCGCCGAGCAGATCGAGATCCGCTTTACCAACGGCACCGGAGAGGACACGCGCCTGACCGTTGACGGCCAGGACGCTTCGACCGCCATCCGCACCCCGCAGGTCGACGCCAACGTTTCCAAGGTCTCGGCCTATCCGGGCGTGCGCGCCGCCATGCTCATCCATCAGCGCCGTGCCGCCGAGGACCGCGATATCGTCGCCGAGGGTCGCGACATCGGAACCGTTGTGTTCCCCAACGCCCAGGTCAAGATCTTCCTGACTGCCGACCCGCGTGAGCGCGCCCGCCGCCGCGTGCTGCAGCGTCACCAAAACGACGCCCAGCCGCTCACGCCCGCGCAACTCGAGGCCGAGGTCGACGAGACCCTCGACGCCCTTAAGCAGCGCGACAAGCTCGACAGCAGCCGCGAGGTCGCCCCGCTCGTGCCCGCCGAGGACGCCGTGCACGTCGACTCCACCGCCCACACCATCGACGAGGTCGTGACCATTATCGAGGACCTCATCAACCAAAGGAGGTAGCCCATGCGCCTGTTTAAGCAGACGCCCGAGGATTACTACAACGCCCCCTACGCCGAGTTCCCGGCGCTCATCCGCGGCACCGTCCTCGTGGTCATGGCCATCCTGTGGGCCTTCTCCAAGCTCATGTGGCGTTGGAAGGTCGAGGATGCCGACCTGCTGTTTGAGCGCCAGGACGACCGCGGCAGCGTGGTCATCTGCAACCACACCTCGATGGCCGAGCTCTTGGCCGTGGAGACGGCGCTGTTCTTTGGGGGCCGCCGCATTCGTCCCATCTTTAAATCCGAGTTCGCCAAGAGCAAGATTGTGCGCTGGGCCTTTAGCCGCGTTGGCGGCATCCCCGTGGAGCGTGGTACTGCCGATATGAAGTGCCTGCGCTCCGCCCAGCATGCGCTGCAGCGCGGCGAGGACGTCCTGATCTTCCCCGAGGGCACGCGCATCCGCTCGCGCGAGATCAAGCCCGAGGTCCACGGCGGTTTTGCGCTCATCGCTCAGATGGGCAAGGCGCCCGTCAACCCGCTCGCCATCTGTGGCTGGTCCGACATCACGCCTGCGGGCAAAATGCTCATGCGTCCCAAGAAGTGCTGGATCCGCGCCGGCAAGGCCGTCTCGCTTTCTGACGCGCCGGCCGGGCTTAAACGCACTGAGCGCTTGGCCTGGTTTGAATCCGAAGCCATGAACCGTGTCTATAAGATGCGCGACGAGCTGTGCGCTGAGCATCCGGGCAGGTTCTAGCCATGAGCGACAACGTGACAAACACTGCCGCGACTACGTCCGACCAGGACAACGCGCCCACTATCGAGATCGCAGCCCACGCCGGCACTTGCTATGGCGTACAGCGTGCGCTCGATATGGCGCTAGCCGCCGCGCCGCAGGCAGGGGAGAGCACCCAGGTCCATACCTTGGGTCCGCTCATCCATAACCCCATCGTGGTACGCGAGCTCGCCGAGGCAGGCGTCGGTCTTGCCGACACCTTGGACGACGCCACATCGGGCACCGTGATCATCCGCGCCCACGGCGTGGTGCCGCAGGTCATCGATGCCGCTCGCGAGCGTGGCCTTAACGTCGTCGACGCCACCTGCCCCTACGTGAAGAAGGTCCATGTGGCAGCCGAGCGCCTGGTACGCGAGGGCTACCGCGTGGTAGTCGTGGGCGAGCCGGGCCACCCCGAAGTTGAGGGCATCCTGGGCCACGCCGGCAATGATGCGCAGGTCGTGAGCTGTGCCGCCGACGCCGATGCCCTGCCGCTCAAGGGCAAGGTAGGCCTCGTCGTACAGACCACCCAGACCGCGCAGAACCTCGCCGAGGTCGTGGCCGCTATCACGCCGCGCGTGCAAGAACTGCGTGTGATCAACACCATCTGCGCCGCCACGAGTGAGCGTCAACAGGCAGCAGCCACGCTTGCCAACCGCTGCGACTGCATGGTCGTGGTGGGCGGCAAGAACTCGGGCAACACCCGCCGCCTAGCACAGATTTGCGCGGACGCCTGCGAGCGCACGTATCACATCGAGGAAGCTTCCGAGCTCCAGGCCGCGTGGTTTACCGACGCTCACCACATCGGCATCACCGCCGGAGCCTCCACCCCGCAAGAACACATCGAACGCGCCGTCACGCGCATCAAGGAGCTTTGCCGCTAACCATGGACCAGACCGTACCCGCATACGCCGCCGAGGTGGCCGATTACGGGCGCAGCCGCGACCCCGAGCTGGGTGAGGGCGCGCTCGTAAAGAACGTACGTCCCGAATCGCCCGCGTGGGATGTGGGTATCGAGCCGGGCATGCGCGTGCTCACGGTCAACGGCGAGCAGCTCACCGACATGATCGTGTGGCTCTGGGAGGCCGACGACGACACCGTCGAGCTGGAGGTATTCGATCCACGCGACGGCACCGTCACCCCCGTCGAGCTCGACCGCTTTCCCGGCGAGGACTGGGGCCTGGAGTTCGATGGCCCCATCTTTGATGGCATGCGTACCTGCGTCAACGCCTGCGTGTTTTGCTTTATGACCATGCTGCCCAAGGGCGGTCGCTCCACGCTCTACATCCGCGACGACGACTACCGCCTGAGCTTTTTGCAGGGCAACTTTGTCACGCTCACGAACCTCTCCGACGAGGACGTGCAAAACGTCATCGAGCGCAACATGAGCCCCATGAACGTGTCGGTCCATGCCGTGAGCCCAGATATCCGCCGCCGCATGATGGGCCGAAACGCCCAACGTGGCATGGACGTGCTCGAGGCCATCATGGCTGCCGGCATCGAAATCCACGCGCAGATCGTGCTGTGCCCCGGCATGAACGACGGCGAGGAGCTGCAGAAGACCCTGCGCTTTTGCGAGGAGCACGAGCAAATCACCAGCCTGGGCATTGTGCCCCTTGGATTTACCAAACACCAGAATCGCTTTAGCTGGTCCTACAGCGACAAGCCCGAGCTGGCGCGCGAGACCATCGACATGATCCGGCCCTTCCAGGACCGTGCCTTCGAGCGCTTTGGCCGCCACACCTTCCAGATGAGCGACGAGTTCTATCTGGACGCCGGCATCGAGCCGCCCGAGGCCGATTTCTACGACGGCTACCCGCAGTACTACGACGGCATCGGCATGATCCGCTCCTATCTGGACGAGACGGACGACGTGCTCGTCGCCGATGCCGGGCGGCTCGCCCGTGTTCGCGAGGCTCTCGCAGCCCGGAGCCAGCGTCTCCTGTGCCTCTCGGGCGCCAGCGCGCGCGATACGGTGGCGCGTTTTGTGGAGTCGCCGCAGGGCCTTGCGGGCTCCGTCACGGCCATCAAAAACCGCTACTTTGGCGGTAACGTGGACGTGACCGGCCTCATCGTCGCCTGCGACATCTTGGAGCAGCTGCCACAGGACCTCTCGGGGGTTATGCTCTTTGTGCCTAAGCTCATGTTCAACGCTGACGGCATGACGCTTGACGAGTATCATCGTGACGATTTACTCGCAAGCCTTACCAGTCGCGGCGCCGAGGTTCATGTGGTATCGACCATGCCGCATGAGCTGCTCGATACCCTGGAGCATATCCTTGGCATTGTGCCTGCCGACTCTACTAATTCCGCTGACCCTACCCATTAAAGGAGAGCAGATGAAACCTATCGTCGCCGTCGTCGGACGCCCCAACGTGGGCAAGTCCACGCTCGTTAACCGCCTTGCCCAGACCTCGGACGCCATCGTCCACGAGTCCCGCGGCGTCACGCGCGACCGCTCGTATCACGCGGCCGATTGGAACGGCCGCGAGTTCACTATCGTCGACACGGGCGGTATCGAGCCGCTCAAGAGCGACGATGTCTTTGCAACGTCCATTCGCGACCAGGCGCTCGCCGCCGCCGAGGAAGCCGCCGTCATCCTGTTTGTGGTCGACGGTCGCACCGGTGTCACCGAGGAGGACGAGTCGGTCGCCCGCATGCTCAAGCGCTGCGACAAGCCGGTCTTTCTGCTGGTGAACAAGCTCGACAATCCCGATCGCGAGAACGACAGCATCTGGGAGTTCTATTCGCTCGGCATCGGTGAGCCCACGCCGCTTTCGGCCCTGCATGGCCACGGCACGGGCGACCTGCTCGACGATATCGTGGCCTTGCTTCCGGAAGAAGAGGACGAGGTCGCCGACGAGTTCCCCGATGCGCTGAACGTCGCCATCATCGGCCGCCCCAACGCCGGTAAGTCCTCGCTGTTCAACCGCATCCTGGGTGCCGACCGCTCCATCGTCTCGAACATCGCCGGCACCACGCGCGACGCCATCGACACGGTCGTCGAGCGCAACGGCAAGCACTACCGCATGGTCGATACCGCGGGCATCCGTAAGAAGAGCACCGTGTACGAAAACATCGAGTACTACTCCATGGTCCGTGGCCTACGCGCCATCGACCGCGCCGACGTGGCGCTGCTCGTCGTCGACGCCTCCGTGGGCGTCACCGAGCAGGACCAGAAGGTCATGGGCTTGGCCATCGAGCGCGGTTGCGCCATCGTGGTGCTGCTCAACAAGTGGGACCTACTCGACGACGACCGCAAGCGCGAGGCCTGCATGGAGACCGTCGACCGCCGTCTGGGCGTCATGGCTCCCTGGGCCCAGTACCTGCGCATCTCTGCCCTGACCGGCCGCAGCGTGGAGAAGATCTGGGCAATGGTCGACGCAGCCGAAAAGACGCGCTCGCAGAAGATCAGCACCTCGCGCCTCAACACGTTCCTCACCGACCTGCGCGAGTTCGGCCATACCGTGGTGGACGGCAAGCGCCGCCTGCGCATGCACTACGTGACCCAGACGGGCGTCAACCCGCCGACGTTCACGTTCTTTGTCAACCACAGCGACCTGGTCAACGACACCTACCAGCGCTACGTGGAGAACCGCATGCGCTCGACCTTCGACTTTGCCGGCACGCCCATTCGACTCTTCTTTAGGAAGAAGGAACAGAAGGATGCTTAATCCGATTCTGCTGACCGCCATCTGCGCCGTGGTCTCGTTCTTTATCGGAGCGATTCCGTTTGGCCTGATCCTGGGCCGCGTGTTCAACCACACGGACATCCGTAAGGCGGGCTCCGGCAACATCGGCACCACCAACGCCCTGCGCGTGGCCGGTCCCAAGGTGGCCGCACTCACGCTGCTGCTCGACTGCCTTAAGGGCGCCATCTGCGTCCTTATCGCCCGTCCGCTCATCGCGAGCGTGGGCTATGGCTTTCCGCCGAACATTATGGCGCCCGGTGCCCCTGGCGACTGGATGCTCGGCGTCATTTGCCTGGCAGCCGTGTGGGGCCATATCTTCTCGCCCTACCTCAACTTCCATGGCGGCAAGGGTATCGCAGTTGGTCTGGGCGTCATCCTCGCCTGGTACTGGCCTATTGGCCTGTCGCTGCTAGGCATGTTTATCGTGGCCGTCGCCATCACCAAGTATGTGTCGGTGGGCTCGCTCGCCGCTGCCATCGGACTTCCCATCGCTGCCTGCGCGGTCTTTCCGTACAGCAGCCTGGGCCTCAAGTTTTGCATGGCGATGATCGGCATCACCGTAGTGTGGGCCCATCGCTCGAATATCCAAAAGCTCATGGCCGGTAAGGAGTCCAAGCTCTCGTTTACCAAGCGCGTCACCGAGCCCGACGATAAGTAGGAGAGAGTCATGAATGTTGCGCTGATTGGCTCCGGCTCCTGGGGGACCGCCGTCGCCGGCCTTGCTGCCGCGCGAGCCGAGCGCGTGACCATGTGGGCCCACAGCGAGCAGACGGCCGCCGGCATCAATGGCGAGCACCGCAACCCCCGGTATCTAGTGGGCTACGAGCTGCCCAAAAACGTTGTCGCCACGACGGAGCTGGCGCAGGCGCTCGACGGCGCCGAGGCCATCATCTTTGCCGTTCCTTCGACGCACCTTCGCAGCGTGTGCCACCAGGCCGCGCCCTTTATCGCCGCCGATACCCCGGTTCTGTGCCTCACCAAGGGCATTGAGCCCGAGTCCGGCCTGCTCATGAGCGAGGTCATCGCCAGCGAGATCGGCAACGAGGCGCGTGTCGCGGCGCTTTCGGGCCCCAACCATGCTGAGGAAATCTGCCGCGGCGGGCTTTCGGCCGCCGTCATCGCCAGCGAGGACCAGCAGGTGGGGGAGACCTTTAAGAACCTGCTCCTGTCCACTGCCTTCCGTATCTATCTGTCGCAAGACATGACCGGTGTCGAGGTCTGCGGCGCTATGAAAAATGTCATCGCCATCGTGTGCGGCATCTCCGCCGGCACCGGTGCGGGCGACAATACGCTCGCCCTTATCATGACGCGCGGCCTGGCCGAGATCAGCCGACTGGCGCACGCACGCGGCGGTCAGGCCATAACCTGCATGGGGCTCGCCGGCATGGGCGACCTCATCGCCACCTGCACCTCGGAGCATTCGCGCAACCGCACCTTTGGCTACGAGTTTGCCCACGGCGTGTCACTCGACGAGTATCAGGAGCGTACGCATATGGTGGTTGAGGGCGCCGTCGCGGCCCGCAGCGTCAGCGAACTTGCCCGTTCACTGGGCGTAGACATTCCGCTTACCTTTGCCGTGGAGCAAACGCTCTACAACGGTGTTACCTTGGATAGGGCGCTCGAGATCCTTACCGACCGCGTCCCCTCTCAAGAGTTCTACGGACTCACCGACTAGCGCAGAAAGGCTTCTACCATGCGTTCCATCAAAATCGCTCCATCCGTCCTCTCGGCCGATATGGCCAACCTCAAGGGCGAGCTCGACAAGATTGCCGGCGCCGACTACGTGCACTTTGACGTTATGGACGGTCACTTTACCGGTAACCTCACCTTTGGCGTTGACATCCTCAAGGCCGTCAAGCGCTCCACCGATGTACCGGTAGACGCGCACCTCATGGTGTCGAACCCCGACGAGACGGTCGATTGGTACGCCGACGCCGGTGCCGACATGATCACCGTGCACTACGAGGCCTCTACGCACCTGCACCGCACGCTCACGCACCTGCAGCAGCGCGGTGTCAAGGCCGGCGTGGTGCTCAACCCCGCAACGCCCGTTTGCGTACTCGAGAGCATCATCGACGTCGTCGACATGGTGCTGCTCATGAGCGTGAACCCGGGCTTTGGCGGTCAGAGCTTTATCCCGGGCACCATCGCAAAGCTTCACGAGCTCAAGACCATGTGCGAGCGCCACGGCGTTTCGCCCCTCATCGAGGTCGACGGTGGCATTTCTCCCAAGAACATTGCCGAGGTCGTCAAGGCCGGCGCCAACGTGCTCGTAGCCGGCTCCGCCGTATTTAAGTCCGAAGATCCCGCTGCCGAGGTTGCGCTGCTGCAGAAGCTGGGCAACGAGGCCGCACAGGAGGCATAAACCCTTATGACCGCAGGTCAAAACCGCATACCCGTGAATCTTGACTATGCCGCCTCGACGCCCATGCGCGCCGAGGCGCGCCTTGCGCAGCGCGAATATGACGACAGCGAGCTTGCGGGCGTCAACCCCAACTCGCTGCACTCGCTCGGCCGCAAGGCCGCCGCACGCCTGGAAGCCGCCCGTCGCGAGATCGCCCGCAGCTTTGGCGCGCGCGTCCGTCCGTCCGAGATCATCCTGACCAACGGCGGCACCGAAGCCAACCAGTTGGCACTGCTCGGTCTTGCCGAAGGCGCCCGTCAGCGCGACCGTAAGCGTAACCGCGTGATCGTATCTGCCATCGAGCACGATTCGATTCTGGACAACCTGCCGCTGCTGCGCGCCGCCGGCTTTTCCGTCGACCTGGTGCAGCCCTGCCGCGCGGGCTTCATTGAGCCTCCCGCGCTGATCGACTTGCTGGGTGACGACGTGGCGCTCGTGAGCATTATGGTCGCCAACAACGAGACCGGCGCGGTGCAGCCCATCCGCGAGCTTACCGCTGCCGCACATGCTGCCGGCGCCTTGTTTCATACCGATGCCATCCAGGGCTACTTGCATATTCCGCTCGATGTCACCGAGCTGGGAGTTGACGCTATGACCGTTGCGGCGCACAAGATTGGCGGCCCCGTGGCATCTGGCGCGCTTTACCTTAAGAGCCGCACGCCGCTGCGCCCGCGCATCTTTGGCGGCGGACAGGAGGCCGGCCGTCGTGCCGGAACGCAGGACCTGCGCACGCAGTTGGCTTTTGCCGCTGCCGCTTCCGCGCTGTTGCCGAATGTTGCCCAGGAGCGCACAACGCTGCAGGCCTTATCCGATAAGCTCTACGCCACGCTTACGGCCCATCCTCGCATTCACGCCACGATGGGCGACTACGCGCAGGCCGATCGCCTGCCGGGTATGGTTTCGATCTACGTCGACGGCATGGACTCCGAGGAGCTCATCGTCAAGCTCGATGCCGCCGGCTTTGAGGTTTCGGCCGGCTCGGCGTGCTCGAGCGGCAGCATGGACCCGAGCCACGTGCTCAGCGCCATGGGTATTGGCCACCAGCAGGCGCTGGGCGCACTGCGTATCTCCTTCGATGACCGCGTGAACCCGGCTGACTTGGACGACTTTGCCCAAGCGCTGCTGTCGATTGTGGGTGCCGCATGATCGTCGCCGACCTTGAGCGCGCTCTGCTGACGCGCTATCCCAAGACGGACGCCGAGGGCTGGGATCATGTAGGGCTCTCCGTGGGCGACCCTGCCGCCGAGATTACCGGCGTGGCCTGCGCGCTCGATGCGACCGAAGCTAATGTTCGCCGCGCACAAGATGCCGGTGCCAACGTGCTGCTGACGCATCATCCTATCTACATCAAGGCGCCTGAGGCGTTTTGTCCGTCGGATTCCGCACGCCCCCAGTGCAGCGCGGCGCTCTATGAGGCGGCCTGTTGCGGCGTGAGCATCATATCGCTCCACACCAACCTGGACCGCTCGCACGAAGCACGCGTCTGCCTAAGTACGCTGTTGGACGCCGCGCCCGCAAGCTCGCTGGAGCACGTGGACGACCCCGAAGCGACTGGCCTGGGCGCGCTTGCAACGCTCAACGACCCCTGCAGCCTGCGCGACCTTGCCACTCGCGCCGCCACGGTGTTTGGCAGCGACCCACGCGTGTGGGGCGAGGCCGATAGCCCGTGCCGAACCGTCGCCATTTTGGGCGGCTCCCTGGGCGATTTTGGTGAGCTTGCCATCGCCGCAGGCGCAGATGTTATTGTGACCGGAGAGGCCGGCTACCACGTGGCGCAAGACCTTGCCTTGCGCGGGCTGCCGGTGATCTTGCTCGGCCACGACCGCTCTGAGGAGCCGTTCGTTGATATATTGATGAACTCTGCAGTTGACGCCGGGGTCGACCCCCGTCATGCGATTAAAATACTGAACCCTTGCCAATGGTGGACTGTGACAAAAGGAGAGAACTTATGAGCGCCGGCGCTACGCTACTCAAGCTGCAACAGATTGATTTGGAGCTCGCCCGCAACAAGAGCGAACTTTCCAATATGCCGGAGCTCAAGGAGCTCGCTTCCAAGCGCAAGACCTATGTGAAGCTCAAGGCCGAGATGACCAAGCTCTACGCCCAGCGCAAAGACCTGGACATTGAGATCGACGACCTCAACACCACCGAGATTCAGACCAACAACGCCATCGAGGCCGCCAAGAAGCGTCACGTCGACGGCTCCGACTACCGCGAGGTTCAGGACCTGGAGAATGAGCTCGCCACCCTGGCCAAGCGTCTGGACAAGATCGAGCACACCCGCAAGGACGTCGTTGTCGCCCATAAGGAGGCGCTCGACCGCGAGGTCCGCGCGCAGGCGATCATCGCCAAGTTCGAGGAGGGCGTGAAGGCCGATACCAAGGCCGCCCGCGCCAAGGCTGCCGACCTGCAGGCTCAGATCGACGCCGCCACGAAGGAGCGCACCGCGCTTGCCGCTACGCTACCGGCCGACGTGCTCACCGACTACGAGCGCCTGCTCAAGCAGTTCCGCGGGCTGGCCGTCGAGACCATCCAGGGCAACATCCCCACGGTCTGCCACACCGCGCTGCAGGCATCGTCCATGAGCGACCTCAACCATGACGGTAGGTCAATTACGCACTGCCCATACTGCCACCGCCTCCTGGTACTCCCGAGCAAGGAAGCCTAGCGATGACATCTGCACCCAACAATTCAATGCAACTTGAGGGAAAAACGATCCTGCTGGGCATTACCGGCGGGATCGCCGCCTATAAGTCGTGCAATATCGTGCGTCTGCTGCAAAAGCGCGGCGCACGCGTCAAGGTCGTTATGAGCGAGCATGCCACAGAGTTCGTGGGCCCGCTCACCTTCCGCGCGCTTACCAATGAGCCCGTTGCCGTGGGCCTATTCGACGATCCCTCCGACCCCATCCACCACATTTCGCTGGCGCAGGAGCCCGATCTGGTGGTCGTGGCGCCCGCGACGGCCAATATCATCGCCAAGATGGCCAACGGCATCGCCGACGACCTCATCTCCACCACGCTGCTGGCAACGCCGCGACCCGTCGTGATCGCGCCGGCCATGAACAACGGCATGTGGAAGGCACCGGCTACACAGGCCAATATGGCCACGCTGCGCGACCGCGGCGTGCACGTGGTGGGTCCGGGCAGCGGCTACCTTGCCTGCGGCGACGTAGACACGGGCCGCATGAGCGAGCCCGAGGACATCGTCGAGGCTGTCTGTGAGGTGCTCAACCCCGCACCTCAGGATCTGGCAGGTAAGCGCATCGTGATTACCGCCGGCCCCACGCACGAGCCAATCGACCCCGTGCGCTTCATTGGCAACCGCTCTTCGGGCAAGATGGGTATCGCCCTGGCAGGGGAGGCTGCTCGCCGCGGTGCTGCGGTCACGCTCGTGTTGGGACCGACATCGCTCGATGTGCCCCACGGCGTGGAGTGCGTGCGCGTGCAGACCGCCGCAGAGATGCTCCAGGCGGCGCTTGACGCCTTCCAGACGGCCGATGCGGCCATTTGCGCGGCCGCCGTCGCCGACTACACGCCTGCCGCCCCTGCGGACCATAAGCTCAAAAAGGCCAACGAACGCCTCGATTGCATCGAACTTATCGAGACGGTCGATATTCTTGCCGAGCTTTCCCGCCAAAAGGGGGAGCGGTGCGTGATCGGCTTTGCGGCCGAGACCGATAACGTCGTGAAATACGCGCAGCGCAAGCTTGCCCGCAAGGGATGCGATGCGATCGTCGCCAACGATGTCTCGCGCGCCGATTCGGGCTTTGGCACCGACACGAACAAGGCCTGGATTGTGAGCACGAAGGGCGCGCAAGAACTTCCCGTGCTAACAAAACCCCAGCTCGCAGATACAATTTTGGACTTGCTTCAAAATTTGTAAAAAAGTTCTTGCACAAGTCTAAAGTTTCGGGTTAATATACTCCCTGTTGCGAGCGGGAGCAGAGCAACAAACATAAGCTTCGGGACGTGGCGCAGCTTGGTAGCGCACTTGACTGGGGGTCAAGGGGTCGCTGGTTCGAATCCAGTCGTCCCGACCAGAAGTTTGCAGGTCAGGCACCTAGTGCCTGACCTTTTTTATCAAGAACCAACGTGGTAAGCAGCGAAGAATCAGCGGCTTTCTTGATCGATACTTTCGCTCAACAAAAACTTGTACGCCAGCCTCCAAAAACGATATTTTTCGACATGTTTGGAGGCTGACATACACAAAAACGGTACATTCACGTTGCGACAGCGCCTTCCTCATGTCTGGACTCTCTATGCTTACGCTGGATAGACATCGCCAGAACGGGTATAGTATCGAAAGTTTTATCGTTAACCAGCGGGGGAGTCCTGTGGGCATCAAAAAGAAGATCAAAAAGGAGCTTATCGGCACTTCCGATTACCCGTCGAATAAGATCTTTACGATCTCCAATTTCATCACCTTTACGCGCCTGATCCTCACCCTGGTATTTCTGTACCTGTTTGTGACGGATAACAACCGCGTCATCGCCATCGTTATCTACGCCGTTGCCGCCTCCACCGACTGGATGGACGGCCAGATCGCCCGCATGACTAAGACGGTCTCGTGGCTCGGCAAGGTCATGGATCCCATTTGCGACCGCGCGCTGCTGTTCACCGGCGTACTTGGCCTGGTGGTCCGCGGAGAGCTGCCCATCTGGGTCTGCGTGCTCATTATAGGCCGCGACATCTATCTGGGCATTGGCACGCTTATCGTGCGTCATTATCACCGTCGCCCCATCGATGTCGTCTTTCCCGGAAAGATTGCCACCGCGCTGCTCATGACCGGCTTCTCGCTCATGCTGCTCGGGTTCCCCGTTGTTGACGGCCTGCGCCTTTTACCTTCAACCCTCACGGCCTTCCCGGGCCTCAACGGAAGCTCGGTGCCCCTCGGCATCTTCTTTGTGTATGGTGGTGTGATCTTCTCCATGCTCACCGCTGTCATCTACTCCATTAAGGGCAGTGTGGCCATTAAACAGGCTCTCGCGCATCCCGAGGACGAGGACATCGACTTTCTTAACCCCGAAATCGAAGACTGATTCGTTGGGGTATGATTACGTACGGTTCATTATTTGCGGCACGTCCGCGATAAGTTAGGGGTTGTCATGGACAACATGGTTAACAATATACCTCAGAATGATAAGACTGCTGACGCTACCTGCGTATTCCGCGTGCCTTCAAGCGACGTCACCGTTCCCGACCTCATGGCCAACGTGCGCATCACCGCCCCCGTTCTGTCCATCGTCAAGGGTCCGCAGACTGGTGCCGCCTTTGAACTCGAGGACGACGTGACCACCATCGGCCGCGATCCCGCGAATGGCATCTTCCTCAACGACATGACTGTCTCGCGCAGCCACGCACGCATTATTCGTGAGGGCCTGGGCGCTCGTATTGAGGATCTGGGCTCGCTCAATGGCACCTGGGTCGACGGTGCCATTGTCAACGCGGCTCCGCTGCACGACGGCTCTTCCGTTCAGATCGGTACGTTTACGCTCATCTACCACGAGAGCACGCCGGAGCGCATCGAAACCGGTGAGTAGGGCATGGCCGAACGCAACTATCTGAGTATCGGCCAAGTCGTCAACCTACTTCGAGGCGCATACCCCGATCTTTCGAACTCAAAAATTAGATTTCTAGAAGATGAGGGGCTCATTACCCCTCATCGTACGCCTAAGGGATACCGTCAGTACTCCAAGGAGGACGTTGACCGCCTGGAGGTCATCCTGCACCTGCAGAAGACCCGCTATATGCCGCTCAACGTGATTAAGCAGCGCTTGGAAAACGCCACAGACCTGTCAACGCTCGCCTACGAGGTGGGCTTGCTGTCCGATGTTCCGCTTAAGACAGAGCCCAAGGAGACCAAACAAAAGTTGCATCCCATCGAGACCATTCCCGATATGCTGGGCGTCGAGATCTCGTTTATCCGCTCGCTCGCCGAGAACGACCTCATTCGCATCATCAAAAGTCCGCAGAACCGTGAACTCGTCGATGGTCGCGATTTTCCGATCATCCGCTACTGCTCCGAGCTGTCACGCTTCCATATCGAGCCGCGCAACCTGCGTCAGTACGTGTCTTCCGCCAACCGCGAATCCTCGATGTTTGAGCAAGTGCTCGTAAGCATGCTCGGCATGGATACCTCCGATGACGAGCGCGACGCCAAGCTCGAGCGTGCGTTTAAGAAGCTTCACGACCTGACGGAAGGCGTGCACACCGCGTTGCTCAAGAACCGCGTTTTTGAGTCGCTCAACGCCGTGGTCGAGGATGCCGACATCGATGCACTCGATGAGGAAATCGCTCGCTCCGAGTCCACCAAGGCCAAAAACGAAGAAGCTGCCGCGCCGGCTTCACACGAGGATTCTCTCGTAAAGCCGCTCAAGGTCGTCGCCCCCTCGCAATCCGACACTGTCACCGCGGGCAAATAACAGCTACCGCTTATCCGGCAACCCATTGAAAGGTCATGCAATGTACGACTTCGAATCTCAAATCGTCGACATCCCCGACTATCCCGAGCCCGGAGTCATCTTTAAAGACATCACGCCGCTCTTTGGCAATCCCGAGGCACTGAATGCCATGGTGGATGCGCTGGCCGAGCATTTTGCCGACATGGGCATTACTAAGGTCGTTGGCCCCGAGGCCCGTGGCTTTATGGTTGGCGTACCGGTGGCTGTAGCCCTTGGCGCCGGCTTTGTTCCCGCACGTAAACCGGGCAAGCTACCGCGCGAGACCGTGAGCCAGAGCTATGAGCTCGAATACGGAACGGATTCCATTGAGATCCATGCCGACGCTATCAGCTCTAAAGATACCGTGTTGATTCTGGACGACTTGGTCGCGACGGGCGGAACCGTCGAGGCAACAGGTAAACTGGTGCGAGATATGGGCGCAAAGCTTGTCGGTTACGGTTGTATCCTTGAGCTTGCGTTTCTCAACCCGCGCGAGAAGCTCACGCCGTCTGATGACGATGTGGAGCTCTTTAGCCTGGTGACGGTGAACTAGCCGTTACCCTTAGTTACTGGAAAGGAAGCTACATGCGCACAGCAAACACGTACAAAAACATGGCACGCTGCGCTGCTACGGCAACCCTCGCTTGTGTTTTGGGCTTGGGCCTCGCGGCTCCTGCCTACGCCGATACCGCATCCGACCTTGCCGCTGCTCGTACGAAGCTCGAGCAGATCGGTACCCAAACCCAGCAGATTTACGATGAGCTCGCCACGCAGACGCAGGCGCTCGACCAGACTGCTGGCGAGATCACTCAAAAGCAGCAGGAGATCGCCGATGGTCAGGCCAAGCTCTCGACCTATGTCGCCGGCGAGTACAAAACCGGCGGTCTGAGCCTGCTTCAGGTTCTGACCGGCGTCGATGACCTGAGCGATATGCTCAACCGTCTGTTCTACTACGGCAAAGTTTCCGATAAGCAGGCTCAGACCATTCAAGAGGTTAAGGAGCTTAAGCAGCAGCTCACCGATAAGCAGGCCGAGCAGGAGAAGAACGTCGCCACCACGCAAAAGAAGGTCGACGAGCTTAACGCCCAGCAGGCTGAAGCCCAGAACGTCGTAAACTCTCTGGATTCTCAGCTGCAGGCTGAGCTTGCCGCCGAGGCCGAGGCCAACGCCGCGCTGCAGGCCGGCATCAACGCCAGTACCGCCGAGAAGGCCACGGTGAGCAACGAGACTGCCGGTACGACCGAGAACACCAACAACGGTGGCCAGACCAGCAATAACAGCAACCAGGGCGGCAACACTCCGGCTCCTACGCCGGCACCTGCTCCGACGCCGCAGCCCCCGACGCCCGCTCCGGCTCCGGCTCCGGCGCCTTCCGTTCCGAGCCAGTCCGTCGATGGCGGTTCTGTTGTCTCGCGTGCATACAGTAAGCTTGGTTGTGCTTATTCCTGGGGCGGAATTGGCCCAAACAGCTTCGACTGCTCTGGTTTTGTTAGCTACTGCCTCACTGGTCGCTATTGTCGCCTGGGCACCACGGGCACCTTTATGGGCTGGACGCGTGTGTCCGATCCGCAGCCCGGTGACGTTGTGGTCAACTCGTACCACACCGGCATTTACATCGGTGGCGGTCAGATGATTCATGCTTCCGACTACAACACGGGTGTTATCATCAGCTCCGTTGCCGCCGGCATGAACAACAACTATATCTTCGTACGCTACTAAGTATTCAGATAAAGCAAACGGATATGGACCTCGTGGCTTTGAGTCATGGGGTCCATTCTTTTGCCTTTAGTGCAGGCCGCTATCTAGTTTTGAATACTAGATAGCGGCCCAATCGGTTAGCAAGAAGGCTATAATTATATGGGAGCAATTAGAAAGGACCCTCTATGAGCTGGGCACTTATCTCAGATTCAAGCTGCAACCTCCGCGATTGGCAACCAACCGCACCCCATACCACCTTTGCATTTGCGCCCCTCAAAATTCGAGTGGGGGAGCGTGAATTCGTCGATGATCTTTCGCTCGACGTTCATGAGCTCAACTGCGCTGTTCAGGCGGAGACGAGCGCTTCTTCGAGCGCTTGTCCCAGCGTAGGGGAGTGGGTCGAGCTCTTCAAATTGGCAGACAAGACCATCTGCATGCCGATCTCTGAAGGCGTGTCGGGCAGCTACAACGCGGCAGCCACGGCTCGCGATATGGTTCTTGCCGAGGAACCGGACCGCAATATTCATCTTGTCAATTCACGCGCAGCTGGCGGCAAAATGGACCTGATCTTCCTGCTGTTCGACCGTTATCTCGCAAGCAATCCGGATGTCTCATTCGAGGATGCTTGCGCATACTTCGATAGCCTTGAGCAGAACAGCAAAATCCTCTTCAGCTTGTGCAATTACGAAAACCTCGCCAAGGCCGGACGTATCCCTAAGGCAGCCGGCGTCATTGCCAACAAGCTCAATATCCGCATTTTGGGCACGGCGAGTGAGGCCGGTAAAATCGAACTCGTCGGGCACACGCGCGGCGAAAAGAAGATGTTCAACAAGATCATCGACACCATGGAAGCCGAGGGTTTTACGGGCGGCGAGGTCGTTATCGACCATGTCGAGAATGAGGCGGGCGCCCAGGCACTTGCCAGCCGCATTGCGGAACACTGGCCCGGCTCCAAGACCACCATCATGCCCTGTAACGGGCTAGATTCATACTATGCCGAGATGCACGGCCTCATTATCGGCTACGGCATGGGCGTGGCTTCGGGCCGATAATGTCCATCAAGACAAACTCATGGGCGGGATAAGGGGCCAGCGCTCTTTATCCCGCCCGTTTTATACGACGGCTAGCTATTAAACCCGTTGAACTTGAGATAGCTCATCAGGTACGCCTTCGAAACGAAGGACGATACCGCACTGCGCACAAGCAGCGACTCACGCGTTACCTGATGCGCGGTATCGGAAACCGGTGTCTGCTCGACGGAAAACGCCGAACGAATCGACGCCTCGAGCTGATCGACCACATAATTGAAGGCCGTCGGGGCATCGTAGCTCAAACGCTGAATGTTAAAGAGTGCCTGCACCGCAGCAATAGGTAGCACCTGCTTAAAAATGCAGATAGCGATCAGGCAGGCAATCTGCTCGCGGCCATATTGCTTTTTGACCGGAGCGGGCACCAGGCCGACCTTCACATAGTTATTGATCATCGATGGCGTAATGACAGGCTGCTCAACGCAAATGGACAGCGGATCCATCCACAGCGCAACATACTCAATAACCTGGTCGCGGTAGAGCGTCACATTGGGCAACTGCTCATAGCGCGGCAGACTCAACGTATTGAGTTTGCGCACGATATCGGACTGAATAAATGCATCGGGCAGCACCGTGGGCTGAATATCCTCAGGCTTAATGCTGACAGACGAATCGGACATCGGAATAACGTGGTTAACGTGGTTCATAAAGGTCCTCCGTTCCTTTTCAATATTGTATTCTAGATTTCCCAGTTATGCATACCACATAGCCGCCAAGAAAATTGGCGGGACAGTGCACTGATGCATCTGTCCCGCCAATTAGTAAATTGATAACAACTTTACATAAGATATATTATCGTACTTATCCACGGAGAAACGCGTATGCGCTCGTTGCCGCTATGGCTCCGTCCGAAACGGCGGTCACAACCTGGCGTAAACGCTTGGAACGGATATCGCCGGCTGCGAATAAGCCGGGCGTACGGGTGGCCATCGAATCGTCGGTGACAATGCCGCCGTCAGGAGCCAGATCGACTAGATGCTCAACCAGCTCGGTATGCGGCAGCATCCCCGTAAAGACAAAGATGCCAAACGAGCCAGGTTCAAATGACTCGGTATGAGTCTCACCGGATGCATTGTCCTTAAAGGTGATCGTCGTTGGCATGGCTTCGCCCGAGAGCTCCACAATACTAGTTTGGTACCTAACTTTAATATTGTCCTTTTCGAGCACTTTCTGAACAACACCGTCAGGCGCACGAAACTGGTCGCGGCGCAGCACGATGGTCACGCTGGTGGCAATGTCTGACAGGAACAGCGCCTCTTCGCATGCCGAATTGCCACCACCGATTACAAAGACCTGTTTGCCGCGGAAGAACATGCCGTCACATGTTGCGCAATATGAAACGCCACGACCGCGATACGTATCCTCGCCAGCGAAACCTGCCGGGCGCGGCGTGGCACCCATGCACGCAATGACGCTCTTGGCCGCCGTGTCACCCATATCATGATGGATGGTAAATTGAGCCACATCGGCATCGTAATCGACGCCTGTCACCATACTCCATTCAATCTGAGCTCCCAGGCCTTCTGCATGCTGTTGGAATCGCTCGCCAAGCTCAGCGCCACTCAAGAGCGGAATGCCCGGATAGTTCTCGATCTCATTGGTTGTGGCGATCTGCCCTCCCGACATGCCCTGCTCAATCACGGTCGTCGTCAGGTTGGCACGCGCAGCGTAAATGGCGGCAGCATAGCCCGCGGGGCCGCCACCGATAATCGCAACATCGATCGGCTGATCGGTAGTCATGGAACATCCTCTCGTCGAAACATTGACGTTCTTTGCGCTCATACCCAAATTTACGTGAACATGACACTCATGCACTACAATGATAAATCCGTGTTACAACGTCGAAGGGGAGTTATCGATGGATCAAACGCAGACGAGCGACGACGCTCCCCTGCTCACGCACAGCACTCCCCAATCGGAGCAAACAGCGCTCTTGGCTCAGCAAAAACCTCTCGTGACCATCGTGCACGCCTCGGTCGGCTCAGGCCATAAGGCCGCCGCAAATGCGATTGCGCAGGCCTTCAACCTCATCCGCGGCACCAATGGCATCCCCGAGGATGTTGAGATTGAAGTGCTCGATATCCTTGATTTTGGACGTATTAAATTCGACGGTAATAAGACCGCGGCTTCTTTTACGGGAGCCACGCGCCCCATTTACGACCTGACCTGGAGATATACACTTACGGGACATCTTCTCTGGGGTGGCGGCACGGCATGGTCTCGAATTATGTTCTCCGCCTTCAACGAATATATTCGTAGCCGCAGGCCCATAGCCGTGGTCGCAACGCACATCACAGCAGCCAATGTTGCCGTGGGTGCCCGCATAATTACGGGTATCGATTATCCGGTCATCTGCGTACCGACCGACTACGAAGTCGAGGGCTGGTGGCCCCACAAGGACACCGATCTATTCTGTGTTGCCAACGAATTTATGTCCGAAACGCTGCGTCCGCGCAAGGTGCCCGAGGCAAAGATTCGCATTACCGGCATTCCTATTCGCGCCGGATTCGACACGGATTACGATCGCGAGGAAGAGCTAGCCAAGTTCAACCTCCCCACCGACAAGACCGTCGTGCTGGTTATGGCCGGCGCCAGTTTACCTCAACCGTACGTCCGCTTTCGCGCGGAGATGGACCAGACCCTCCCCTTCCTACGCAGCTTTGAGGACATGCATTTTGTCTTTTTGCCGGGCAAGGATGAGGAATACGCCGACCGCCTCAAGACGCTCTTCGATGCCATGAAGCTCGAAAACGTCACGGTTCTGGACTACGTGGACGACATGGCGGCCCTCATGCACGGCTGCGACCTTGCAATTCTCAAATCGGGCGGACTCACCGTCACCGAGTGCCTGTGCGCGCATCTGCCGATGATCCTGCTGGGCAAGTCCTATGGCCAGGAAAAGGCCAACACCACGATGCTCACCGGCATGGGCGCCAGTATGCATGTCACCACCGCACGAGAACTCATCGTAACCCTGCGCCACCTGCACGACCATCCCGAATCACTCAAAGCCCTACTCATCAACGGCGAAGTTCTACGCCGCCCCCACGCAGCCGAAGACATAGCCATCGCAACCATGGAGCTCGTAGGCAAACCCCAAAAGCGCAAAAGAGCCTTCTGCCGCTTCTACTGGGGCGAAAAACCTGCGCATATCCGCTAGTCGAATGTCCGCCGTTCTGCCGGAGCCGCCCTTATATCATTCCATGCTCAAACATTCTCGCTGCGCTGCGAAACTGCGCGTGGAACGATATAAGGGCGGCTCCGGCAGAACGGCTGCGTTTACTTATTAGCAGCTACTTCGGTATCCCCTCCATTAGAACCTGCAAAGGCAAAACAGGAAAATATAAATACAGTAAGCCGATGCGACAAAGGGACAGCCCCTTTGTCGCATCGACTTACTAGAAAAGTAAATATTGTTTCAAGCGAGTAGCCGCCCGCCCGGGGCTTACCTATATCGTTCCACGCGCAGTTTCGCAGCGAGCGAAGCGACGCGAGAATGTTTGAGCATGGAATGATATAGGTAAGCCCCGGGCGGGAGGGATACGAGCGCCCTAGGCGACGCCGCTGGAGCCGAAGCCTCCTTTGCCTCGGTCGGTTTCGTCTAGTTCTTCTACTTCTACGAGGTTGACCGTGGGGACTTCTTGGATGACGAGCTGGGCGATGCGGTCGCCTTTGTTGATTCGGATGTCGTTGGTGGGATCCAGGTTGATGAGGATAACCTTGAGCTCTCCTCGGTAGTGGGCGTCAATGAGACCCGGCGTATTGACTATAGACAGGCCCTGCTTGATGGCCAAGCCGCTGCGGGGCTGGACGAAGCCGGCGTAGCCATCGGGCAGGGCGATAGCCAGCCCAGTAGAGACCAGACGGCGTTCGAAGGGCTTCAGGACGCAGTCCTCGTTGGAGCGCAAATCCAAGCCGGCATCGGTGGGATGGGCGTATTTGGGAAGCTCGACGGTGGGGTCGAGACGCTTTATGTTGACGGTAATGTTGGACATGGAATCACCTTAACTTGTCGAGCTCTTGCAGAAACTCATCGACGTCTTTGAAATCACGGTAGACCGAGGCAAAGCGGATGTACGCCACCTTGTCGATCTTGGCCAAGCGTTTGAGCACCATATCACCCAACTCATGCGACGTGACGGCCGTAAGCGTGCGAGAGCGCAGCTCGACCTCGATGTCGTCGATAAGCTCATTGAGCTTCTTAGTGTCGATATCACGCTTGATGGTGGCGCGCATCAAGCCGACAAGCAGCTTATTGCGATCGAACCGCTGCTTAGTTCCGTCCGACTTAATGACCTCAATTGGGTCTTCACATCGCTCGAACGTTGTAAAGCGGTAGTTACACGAGCAACATTCGCGACGGCGCTTAATGGTGTTATTTGACTCCTGCATACGGGAATCAACGACGCGGGTATGTGCCTTGCCGCATTTGGGACAGCGCATGGTACCTCCTCTTAAACGATAACAAGGGTACCATGCGCAACGCGATAATGATTACAAACGAGCAGGAACCTTAAGATGCGCACCGGCGGCAAGCGAACCATGCTCCAGATGATTGACGTTACGAATCATGTCGGAAGTCTCTTGCGTGGAAAGGCCTTCGATTGGATATTCCTCGGCAAGCGACCAAAGAGAATCGCCAGGCTGAACGCGAATGGTCTCGTAGGTAACGTTGGAAACGGACTCAGCATACGCGGCGTGACGAGCACTAAAGACAGACGTAGCGAGGACAAAGAAGAGCGTAAGCGCAACGGCAACGGCGACAATCGTCGAAACCTTCAGGGCGGCGCGGGTAGGCGCGGCTACAGTCTGCTGATTGCGAGCAGGCTGCACGGTCAGAGGCTGAAAGCCGGAGCGGCCACCCTGAACAACCGTAAAAGTGGGTTCTGCAGGCGTCTCGAGCTTAAGGGCGAGGTTTCCCTGGACCATATTCGTTACATTCATCATGTTCTCCTCTCGCGTGTTTTGCTGAGAACAGTTTTATCAAGCCGCGCGGACAAAAATGTCTGGCGCGGGAACGAATGTTCGGTTATTATTATCTCCGAACAGTTGTTCCTGTCAAGCAAAATTCGAACATTTGTTTGACATGGGTAGAGAGGATGCCCTGATGGCTCGCAAAATTACCAAGCGCCAGCAGCAAATTTACGACTTCATCAAGGAATATCAGCAGGAGAAGGGTTATCCGCCCAGCGTGCGCGAGATGGCTTCTGCCGTGGGCCTTTCCTCCCCCAGCACCGTGCACGCTCATCTCTCTGCCCTGGAGGCGCGCGGGCTACTCAAGCGCGATGCCACCAAACCGCGCGCCCTGGAACTCTTTAACGAAGACGGTTCCTCTGTCTCTATTTCTAAATCTGACGAGCCCTCCGCACCTCGCGGGACTGTCTCGCTACCGCTCGTTGGTCGCGTCGCGGCTGGGATCCCCATTCTGGCCGAGCAGAATATCGAAGACACTTTTACTATCCCGACCGAAATCGCCAGTGATCAGGGGTCCTTTATCCTTGAGGTGCATGGGAGCTCAATGATCAATGTCGGCATCTTCAATGGCGATTACATCATCGTCCGTGAACAAAAGAGTGCCATGAACGGCGAAATTGTCGTGGCCATGATTGATGGTTCAGCGACCGTCAAGACGTTCTACAAGGAGCAGGGACGCGTACGCCTGCAGCCTGAGAATGACACCATGGAGCCTATCTATGCAACGAATCCCGTTATCCTGGGCAAAGTCGTCGGCTTGATGCGCCGGTTCTCGTAATGCAGAAACGCATCACCATCTTTGACACCGTCCGCGGGTTTACGATGATTTCAATGGCAGGTTTTCACGCTTGCTACGATCTCGCGTATCTGTACGACTGGGATATGCCCTGGTTTACCCAGACTGTCTTTCAAGACATCTGGCGCGCCAGCATCAGCTGGGTATTTTTGTTTATCGCGGGTTGGATGTGCACCCTTTCGCGCAACAATGCTAAACGAGCGGCCAAGTACGCTGCCGCAGCTTTGGTCGTCTGGATCGCAACAACGCTCGTATCGGTCGACGATTCAGTGAACTTTGGCATCATTTATTGCATGGCGGCGTGTACCGCTGTGGTTGCACTAACCCGTCCGCTACTCCAAAAAATACCGGGCTCGTGGGGAATCGCGGCGTGCCTTGTTCTTTTTGCCCTAACCTGGGGCATTCCAAAAGCGGTCTACCCACTCCCCTACCTGGCATGGCTAGGATTTCCGGGCCCGCGTTTTGTATCGGGAGACTACTATCCACTCATTCCGTTTGTCTTTATGTACCTTACCGGCTTTTTTGCTGCCCAGGCAGCACAAGCATCAAGCCTCGAAGCACCAGAATGGGCGTACGCGAATCCCATCCCGGCGCTCACAGTCCTTGGTCGGCATGCCTTACCGTTCTACCTGCTCCATCAGCCTGTCATTCTAGGCGTACTAGAACTCGTTTATTCCGTACGATAACGCTCGAGCCGCGGTGCAATACGAGCCGGCAGTTTCGCCACAATACGAACGCCATCCTCAAGATATTCCTCATGCAAAAGGGTCCCCTGCTCATGCACCAGCGTGATGAGGGCGCCCTCGCGATACGGGATATCAGCGGAAAGCAGCACATCGGTGGCTGCCGCCTCGCGGGCAATGCGATCGACGAGATCGTCGAGCCCCTCGCCCGTTTGAGCCGAAAACAGAACGGCCTCGGGATAACGACGACGGAAACTCAATCGATCAACGCTGTCGAGAAGATCGATTTTATTGAATACGGTCAACGTTAAACGCTCTCCGGCGCCGATCTCATCAAGCACGCGGTCGACAGCCTCAAGCTGCCGCTCATAGTCCTCGTCAGACGCATCTACGACTTTGAGAATTAGATCGGCACCCAATACCTCGGACAGCGTCGATTTAAAGGCATCGACCAGACCATGCGGCAGCTTTTGAATAAAACCGACGGTATCGGTGATCGTCATGCCGCGACCGCCGGGCAGACGATACGAACGCGTCGTCGGGTCGAGCGTAGCAAACAGCTTGTCCTGCGAAAGTACCGTAGAGCCGGTCAGACGATTGAGTAACGTCGATTTACCGGCATTGGTATAACCGGCTAACGCGACGCGAAACGCCGGGGACTCAATGCGACTCTTGGATTGAACATCGCGACGCTGTTCAACCTGCTTGAGCTCACGACGAAGCGCAGCGATCTTATTACGAATGAGGCGACGGTCGACCTCGAGCTGACTTTCGCCCTGACCAAAACGTGAGCCGATGCCGCCGCGCGTCTGCTCCTTAGCGAGATGGCTCCACATGCCACGCAGGCGAGGCAACAAATATTGAAGCTGTGCCAGCTGTACCTGCAGGCGTCCCTCACGCGTCTGAGCATGCAGGCCAAAGATATCCAGGATCAGTGCAGTACGATCGATAATCTTTACCGGCTCGCCCACGGCTTTCTCCAAATAGGATTGCTGCGAGGGGGTCAGGTCGTCGTCAAAAATAACGACATCGGCATCCATGCGATGCACCAGGCCGCACAGCTCTTCAACCTTACCGGAACCGATAAACGATTTAGGATACGGCTTTACCAAACGCTGCGACAAGCGTGCCACGCACTGGGCACCAGCTGTGTGGGCAAGACGCTCCAGCTCATCAAGCGAGCGATTGAGCGGCCATGCATTGTCGCGCCACTCAACACCAACTAAAATGGCACGCTCGGGCTCGGGTGCCGTGGGAACAAGGGGGAAACGGGGCATTAGGCAGCCTCAATACGATGCAAGATATCCTCAACGACCTCATCGATCGTACATTCATCCATATCAAACCACACGATACGGTCATCGCGCTTAAACCACGAAAGCTGACGCTTGGCATAACGACGCGAACGCATCTTAATGAGTTCGCGAGCCTCATCCATGCTCATCACGCCATTGAAAGCATCAATGATCTCTTTATAGCCAATTGCCTGCATCGACGTCAGGGCATCTCCCAGCCCCTGGCCCATAAGACCACGGACCTCATCGACAAGACCCTGCTCAAACATCAGATCGACGCGCTGGTTAATGCGCTCGTAGAGCACCTCGCGATTACGCGTCAGACCAAACCATAGGGCATGATAATGCTCGTGCGGAACACTAAACTGCGACTTTTGCTGCGCATAGGAGACGCCATCATCATGCATCTCGAGCGCACGAATCACACGGCGCACGTTATGGGGATGAATAACAGCAGCCGATTCTGGATCGCGCTCGGCAAGCAAGGCATGCAGTTCTTCCTCGCCAATACGCTCGGCAAGCTCCTGATAGCCCGCACGACGATCGTCCTCAAGTTCACCCGAGGGAAAGTCCATCTCATCGAGGGCGGCCTTGAGATACAGCCCCGTACCTCCGCAAAAAACCGGCAGGCAACCCGAACCAAGGAGACGTTCAACATGCGCGCGAGCGTCGGCCTGATAAAGCGCAGCAGAATATGCCACACCCGGCTCTACAATGTCGACGAGACGCAGCGGCGCCGTGCACTCATCGGGCACCATCTTTGCGGTACCGATGTCCATGCCGCGATAGATTTGCATCGCATCGCACGACAGCACTTCGGACGAAAGACGGGCTGCCAAACGGTCGGCAACATCACTCTTACCAACCGCCGTCGGACCGACGATCGCAACGGCGGAAAGACCTGCCCCGGGAGCAACCATTAGCGCGGCTCGCCCACAACGGAGCCGGACAAATACCAGGTCTTGGCAACGTCAACGTCAACATCAACGATCTTACCAACAAGCTGATCGATGCTGTAACCCTCGGGGATAGGCGCATGCACGGTCTGATTCTTGGGACTCTTGCCCAGCAGGACCGCGTCGTTCTTTTTACTCGTTCCCTCAATGAGCGCCGGAACCACAGTATGAAGCTCACCCTGGTTATACTCGTGTGCCGTGGTCTCGATAACCTTAACCAGACGGTTGAAACGCTCGAGAATAACCTCATGCGGCGTAGGATCGTCAATCTCGGCGGCCGGGGTACCGGCGCGCTTGGAATAGATGAAGGTATAGGCCTGAGCATAGCGGACCGTCTCGGCAAGTGAGAGCGTCTGCTCAAAGTCTTCTTCAGTCTCACCCGGGAAGCCAACGATAATGTCGGTCGAGAGCGCGATATCGGGCATGCGGTTGCGAATGCGATCGACAAGGCCCAGATAGTCCTCGCGTGTATAACGGCGATTCATCTCTTTGAGGATCCGCGTCGAACCTGACTGGACGGCCAAGTGCAGCTGCGGCATAACGGCAGGCGTCTCGGCCATGGCGTCGATGGTCTCGGGCAGCAGGTCCTTGGGATGTGAAGACGTAAAGAAGATGCGCTCCACACCCGAATCGCCCACGGCACGCAGCAGATCGGCAAAACGCGGCTTACCAAACAGATCGCGACCATATGAGTTAACGTTTTGGCCCAGCAGCGTAATCTCACGCACGCCTTGGCGTACCAAACCGGTCACCTCGTCGACAATCTCCTCGAAGGGGCGGCTCTTTTCGCGACCGCGCACGTACGGCACGATACAATAGGTGCAGAAATTATTGCAGCCCGTCATGATGGGCACCCAGGCGTGATACTGGGTCTCGCGATGCCACGGCATGCTCATGGCATCCGTATCCTCATGCTCATTGGTGCGGATATGACGCTTGCCGTCAAGGAACGCCTCGGCAATGAGCTCGGCCACATGAGCGATGGAATGTGTACCGAAGATGACGTTGACGTTATCGACGTTGGTAAGCAGACCCTCGCCATCGCGCTGTGCGATGCAACCACCAACGGCAACAACACGTTTGCCCGAAGGCGAAGGCGGCAGGCTTTTGCAAGAGTTGCACTGGCCGTACAGGCGAGTATCGGCGGCCTCGCGCACGCAGCATGTCATGAAGACAACGATATCGGCATGCGCAGGATCGAGCGCCATGAGGCAGCCATATGAATCAAGCAGACCGCTCACACGCTCGGAGTCGTGCTGATTCATCTGGCAGCCAAAGGTGCGGATAAAGTAGGTTTTACCGGCAAGAATATCGCGTTCGGAACGCTGGTCCATGTGCATAAGTCCTAACGATGGGAAGCTAAACAAGGCAATCAGAAGCTATGCCACAGGCTTAACATCATCCATGACGACGTTATCCATAGCAGCTCGATTGATCTGGTGAACGTAGATAGAAAGGCGGATGGCCGTGCGCGACTCACCGTTAATGAGGATGTCGGAGAACACGGGCGCGCAGGAAATATCAAAACCGGTTGGGATCAAAAAACCGCGCGCGATAGCCACTGCCTTAATGGCCTGGTTGACCGCACCGGCGCCGACACACTGAATGTTGACGGGTACACCATCCTTGACCATGCCGGCGATGGCGCCGGCAACGGACGCGGGCGATGATTTGCTTGATACCTTCAGGCAATCCATGAAGAAACTCCTGCGTTTAAAAGTACGTTTTAACTGCAATAACTGTATCGTACCGAGTGGACTCGGTAAAGGCACTATTCCTCTTTGGCAAGATCGAAGGTCACAGTGATTCGATCACGCGAAACGCGAATCTTTGGATCGCCGCAAAGGTTGAGATAGTACCGGGCGGCAAGGCCATTAAAGTCGCGCTCCACAGCACGCGAAAACTGTGCCATATCATCCTTGGCAATACGTAGCCCGCGACGATCCTTTGCGAGATCGACAGGAGCCGGCGCATGCGAGGACGAATCACGCTCGCGCAGCAGACGCGCGGTCACACCGCGAACGGGCTTAATCTGCCCTGCCAAAATGCGATGAGCCGTGCGCTCGGACATCTCAAGACCCAAACCCGCACAGATACGGATAAAGTCCTCGGCATCAGAAGCAAGGCCTAAACGATCGATAACCGGAAGCTCGCTCTCGTCATCAATGAACAAGAGACGAGACGTATCAAGCCGACCTGACGCCTGAGCATAAAGGGTCGCGGCAATCTCAGACGGAGAGCCCAGATAGACATCGCAACCACGCAACTCCTCGAGCGCAAACTCACAAGCAGCGCGAATAATATTATGCGGACCGCGAGCACAGACGTAACGCCCGTCCTCATCCTTGACGGCCTGGGGCCAGCTGGACTGATCGGCACGCTCACTGAGGCGGTCGGCAGCAACGCTCACCTTGAAGGCTGAACCAAGATCGACGCCGGACGTGACCACACGGGCCTCGTCGGTGTTCTGCTTGATCGAAAACAATGCCATGCCACGACCGTGAACGCCCCAACGGTCCATCTTCATGCTCTCGAGCTTGGAGGTAACGCGGGCATCGAAGATTCGCTCTTGCATATCCTGCGGAACGCCCGAACCGTTATCCAGAAAGACAAGCGTGCGGACGCCATCTTCCTTGGTAGTGGCGAGATAGACCTTGTCGGCGCCGGCATCGCGAGCATTGCGGAGCATTTCTATGACGATATCCTCGACATGCTGAATGTCGTGCTTTGCCTGGCGCCGCTCAGCCTCCGAAACGCGGAGGCGGACATACCCCTCGCCAAGGTTCTCCTCGACGCGAAGGTTGCCCTCCCCCGACATCGACGCGATAAATGAGATGAGCTCGTTCGCGTCGCTCATGTTATTTAGCGATATCGACAGCGCGGCTCTCGCGAATCACGACGACGCGCACCTGACCGGGATACTCCATCTCTTCCTCGATCTGATGGGCGATATCGTGAGCCAGAACCGTGGACTGGGCATCGGAGATCTTGTCCGGCTGAACCATGACGTGGACCTCACGACCAGCCTGCATGGCATAGGTACGCTCGACGCCGTCATGGGAGTTGGCGATCTCCTCGAGCTTCTCAAGACGCTTGATGTAGTTCTCGGCAGACTCGCGACGGGCACCGGGGCGAGAGGCAGAGACGGCATCGGCGGCCTGTACCAGGACATCGAGCACCGTGTTGGGGTCGACATCGGCATGGTGAGCCTCGATAGCGTGGACGATAACGGGCTTCTCGCCATAACGGCGAGCAAGCTCGGCGCCGATGACGGCATGCGGGCCCTCGACGTCGTGGTCGATTGCCTTGCCCAGGTCATGCAGCAGGCCGGCGCGCTTAGCGGTCACAACGTCCAGGCCAAGCTCGGAAGCCATCACGCCGCACAGATCAGAGACCTCGAGGGAGTGCTGAAGCACGTTCTGACCAAACGAGGTACGGTAACGCAGGGCACCAAGGGTCTTGACGATTTCAGGGTGTAGGTCGTGGATGCCGGTATCGAAGGCAGCCTGCTCGCCAGCCTCACGCACGCGCTGCTGAACCAGGTCGGCAGCCTTGTGATACATCTCCTCGATGCGAGCGGGGTGAATGCGGCCGTCGGCGATGAGGTTCTCGAGGGCGACACGGGCGGTCTCACGACGGACCGGGTCGAAGCTCGAAAGAACGACGGTCTCGGGCGTGTCGTCGATCACGAGGTTGACGCCGGAAACCTGCTCAAAGGTCCGGATGTTGCGACCCTCGCGACCAATGATGCGGCCCTTGAGGTCATCAGAGGGAATATGCACGGAGGTAACGGTAACCTCGGCAGTGTGGTCGGCAGCGCAGCGCTGAATCGCCAGGGACAAGATCTCCTGGGCAGTCTTGTGGCACTCGGCGCGAACCTGCTGCTCGGACTCGCGAATGATCGTGGCGGCCTCGTGGGTGACCTCGCCGCGAACCTTATCGAGAAGCTCCTTGTGGGCGTCCTCGCGGGTAAGGTCGGCGATTCGCTCGAGCTCGGAGGTCTGCTTTGCGCAGAGCTCCTCGAGCTCACGGGAGCGTTTCTCGACCTGACCGGCCTGGCTGGACAGCTGATGCTCGCGCTTGTCGAGAGCGTCGTTGCGGCGGTCGAGGGATTCCTCGCGCTGCATCACGCGGTTCTCGAGCGTACGAATCTCGTTCTTACGCTGCTTGTCCTCGGCCTCGGCAGCTTGCTTGTTCTTGATGATCTCTTCCTTGGCCTCAAGCAGAGCCTCTTTTTTGAGGGTCTCGGCCTGACGCTTTGCATCACCGATCAAGGATTCAGCCTGTGCATGTGCCGACTGGATCTTTTCGTCGGCCTCGTGAAGACTACCCTGCTTGGCGGTGCGCATGTAGGCAATGGCGGCGATGGCACCCAAAACGATGCCAACGAGCGCTGCGATGATAGGCATGCTCACTCCTTTGTATGGATTCGTTACACAACAAAGCGAACCGTCCTTACGAACGGCTCGCGACATTTGAGTAATATGGGCGCAGCTTATGCGGGTCGGATACAGATAAACATATAAACAAACTCATCACAGATGAGCACATATCACAAAGCAAATGACAGTGTTTATCGTACGTTGAACCACAACAACTGTCAAATATATGGCCCCAGTACGGCGGCTAAAACGAGGTGAACGGCAGGGCTATAAAACGCATACGTCTAAAGCGCACATTCCTCGCATTAAGCATCGAGGCGCGCCTTAACGGCATCGGCGGCGATGTGATACGAGAAGCCCTTGCCCATCAAAAACCGAACCAGTTTTTCGAATCCGCGCGTCTCTGGAACACGCCGCTTGGCGAGCAGGGCTGACGCACGCGCCAAATCGTCTTCGACGGCAAAATAATCCTCGGGATAACCGGGAATGTCATCGAGCACAACATGACGGCGCTTGAGCTCGGTCTCGATTTTGCGCTGTCCCCAACCGCGCCGCTTGCGTTCCTCGATAAAGTACGAGCAAAAGCGGTTCTCGTCTAAAAAGCGATACTCGGTGGCGCGCTCGACGGCGAAATCGATCGCGGGATGGCGAAAGCCGTAGCAAGCCAACTTGTCACGGACCTCACCCGTCGTATGGTCGCGTCGCGACAACATCTCGGTCACCATGGTGAGAGCACATTTACGCTCGATGAGCTGAACCGCCTCACGAAAGTTATCCCAATCACAGGGAAAATCGGGGCGGTTTTTGACATACAGGCGCGCGACCCGCACGGGAATCCAAATGGACCGCTTAAAACCGCCCTCAAGCTCACAATCGATATGTGCGCAAGGCTTTTTGGACGCATATCCGCTCGAGAACGAGGTGGCCGCCTTCTTATCGGGAAAGACGACCGTGGCCTCGGTCACCGTATACGACATGAGCGCATCCGCTACTCGTCGTCATCATCGAGCATGGCGGACCCATCGATGGCGTAAAGCTCGTCGAACTCCTCGCCGGAAGGCTGATCCGCAGCCGGCTGATCGGTCAGCTCGACCTCGGACGGAGCATCGTCATCAAACTCAAGCCCGCAGGCAAGGCGAACCTTATGCTCAATCTCGTCGGCGCAATCGGGGTGTTCGCGCAGGAACGCCTTGGCGGCCTCGCGACCGTTGCCGAGCTTGTCCTCGCCATAGGCAAACCAGGAGCCCATCTTCTTGCAAATGCCGCACTCGACAGCCATGTCCAAGATCGAGCCCTCCTTAGAGATGCCTGTGCCGTACATGATGTCGAACTCAGCAGAACGGAACGGAGCTGCCACCTTGTTCTTAACGACCTTGGCGCGCACGCGGTTACCGATAACCTCGTCCTTAAGCTTAATGCTGTCGATGCGGCGAATGTCGATACGCACCGAGGAGAAGAACTTAAGGGCGCGGCCGCCCGTCGTGGTCTCGGGGTTGCCGAACATGACGCCGATCTTCTCACGCAGCTGGTTAATGAAGATGCACGTCGTGTTGGACTTGGACAGCGAGCCGGCGAGCTTTCGGAGCGCCTGGCTCATCAGGCGAGCTTGCAAGCCGACCGTGGTATCGCCGATCTCTCCCTCGATCTCGGCACGCGGAGTCAGCGCGGCGACAGAGTCGACGACGATGGCATCGATGGCGCCGGAACGCACGAGCATGTCAACAATCTCGAGCGCCTGCTCACCCGTATCGGGCTGGGAAATGAGCACCTCGTCGATATCCACGCCAATGCGCGCGGCATACGTGGGATCGAGCGCGTGCTCGGCATCGATAAATGCCACAACGCCACCCATTGCCTGGGCCTCGGCCAGGATCTCGAGCGAAAGCGTCGTCTTACCGGAGGACTCGGGACCGTAGATCTCGACGATACGACCGCGCGGCACACCGCCGATACCCAGAGCGGCGTCAAGTGCCAGAGCGCCCGTGGGAATGGCCTCGACCTCGAGCTCGGGGCCGCCGTCACCATACCTCATGATGGAACCTTGACCGAACTTCTTCTCGATCTCGGCCTTGGTGGTGGCGATCATCTCTTCGCGCTCTTTACCCGTCGTGGGTGCATGGACGGTACGTACGGGACCTGAATTCTTGGCCATGAATAGCCCTCCTCTTAACAACCTGCATCGATAATAAACGAACGGCTGTTCGTGGTCAACCGTTCAGACCAATCATATGCAGACAGTCTTTCCAAAACCCAACCAAACGCCGACCAAACACTGGCCAAATGCTTGACCACATAGGGCCAAATAAAAACAAGGAAGGAGAAAATACGCCTATGACCAGCACAAACGCCAAATGAGCCTAAGGTCCCTATCTCCACAATTAAGGGGCCCGAAGGCCCCTTAAAACACGTCTATTCCATAGAGTTAAGCACAAGGGCAATGCGTCCCAATGCCTCCGCGACCGCATGGGCACGAACACACGAACGGTCGCCCTCATGGTGGCAGCGCACAGAGTCCACGAACGGCACTTCCCCATCAGCCGCGCGATACGTCCAGCCAATATAGAAAGTGCCAGCCGGATCGTCCTCAGTGCCGCCGCCGGGGCCGGCATAACCCGTTGCGCTCACTGCAATATCGCTCTGGTACAGCTCCAGCGAACCAGCCGCCATCTCGCGCGCGGTCTGATGCGACACCGCGGTATAGCGGTCGAGCGTCTCCTGCTCAACATCCAGAACGCGATGCTTGATCTCATCGCAGTAGGTCACCGCACCGCCACGCAGCACCGCCGAGGCACCCGGGATATCGGCGATCGTCGAGGAGATCATACCTGCCGTCAGCGACTCAGCCGTCGAAACCGTCACGCCCCGAGCGCTCGCGCGCTCGACAATATCGCGCGCCAGCTCCTCGTTATGAGCGGAAATCTGCTCAAAAGAGTCCGTCATACCCACCAGGACCTAGACCGAAAAGACGATCTTGCGGCAGTTCCAGAAGTACTGGGCACCCGAGATAACGGTCAGGACAACGGCAACGGCGTACAGGAAGCGCGATAAAGAGTAGATGCCGAGCGTCAGCGCCACCGGGCCAAGGTGCAAGCCGGCCATCGCAAAGACGCACAGGTAACCGCAGATGGAGACCATCGTGGTCGCCGTCTTGTACTTGCCGAGCTTATCGGCGGCAACGACCACACCGGCCGCACTCGCGACCATGCGCAGGGCGCTCACCAGCAGCTCGCGGAACAGGATGATGAACACCGACCACACGGTTACGGCACCAAAGTCCAAGAACAGCAGCAGGGCCGAGAACACGAGCAGCTTATCGGCGATGGGATCCAAGAACTTACCGAAGTCGGTAATCTCGTTGCGCGAACGAGCCAAGTAGCCATCAACCTTATCGGTGCACGACAGGATGACGTACAGAATAAAGGCGGCGGCGGCGAGCGGGCCGTCGAAGGTGCTCCAATCCGTACCGGCAACGCTCGTGTGAGACAGCGCCGACACGATCATGAACACCGGGATAAAGACGATGCGCACGCACGTCACGATATTGGCGGGCGTCCAGACACTCGTCAGTTCCTTATTGCTCTCGTTAGCCACAACGCGCTCCTACTCCACAACATGACCGATAAGCTCATAGCAGAAGCTATCGGTAAACTCGACGGTCAGAATATCGCCCACAGATGCCTCGCTGGCATCCAGATGCACCGCGCCATCGGAATCGGGCGCCTGGAACCAAGCATGGCCAATCAGCTCGGCACCGTCCTCGGTCTCTTCGATACCGTCGACGATCACCTGGGCGCGCTCGCCCACATGTGCGGCGGTGGCGGCAAAACCGAGCGACTCGGCCAGGTCCATGGCCTCCTGGGCGCGCTCGAGCTTGACCTCTTCGTCGAGCTGACCCTCCATCTTGGCGGCCAGGCTGCCCTCCTCACGCGAGTAGGCAAAGACGCTCGTGTAGTCAAAGCCGACGGTGTCCATAAAGTCGATAAGGTCGCGGAACTCGTCGTCAGTCTCAGTCGGGAAGCCGACCATGGCCGTGGAACGGATCACGATGCCGGGGATGCGCTCACGCAGATCGCGGAACAGGTCCTCGAGCTCCTGGCGCGAACCGGAGCGACGCATGGCCTTGAGTATGCGAGCATCGCAGTGCTGCACGGGGATATCAATATAGGGCAACACCTCGGGCGTATCGCGAATGGTCTCAATGAGCTCATCGGTCATGCCCTCGGGCTGCAGGTAGAGCACACGGACCCAGACGTTCTGCGGGCGCACGGCCTCGGCGACTGCGCGCAGCAGCTGCGCCAGATTGCGCGGCGAACCCTCGACGACGTCCTCGTCGGCAAAGTCGGTGCCCCAGATGCCCGTGTCCTGACCGATCAGCACGATCTCTCGCACACCGCCGGCAACCAAGTCGCGCACCTCGGAAATAATGCTCTCGGCATTGCGCGAGTGATAACGACCGCGGATATATGGGATCATGCAGAAGCTACAGAAACGGTTGCAGCCATCGGAAATCTTGACGTAGGCGACAGCGCCCTCGACAGTGCGCTTGACCTGCGGAATATAGGCGGCGGTCTCACGCTCGACACCCAGCACGCCATCGATGACCGCCACGATGCCGTCCTCCTCGTCAGCCTTCACAAAGGCAGCGACCTCGGGCAGCTCGTCAGGCAGGTCGTCGCCATAGCGCGACGGCACGCAACCGCACATGACGATGGAACAGGAGCGAACGCCGTCCTGCACCTCGTTGGCGAGCTCGAGCGTGGTCTCGATGCTCTCAGACGTTGCGGAGGCGAGGAACGAGCATGTATTGACAATGGCGATATCGGCTTCCTGCGGGTCGAATGCCTCCTCGTAGCCTGCGGCGGTCAAAAGAGAACGCATGCGGTCGGTGTCAACCTCGTTCTTAGCGCACCCGAGGGTGATGTAGAGCACGGAGCCCAACGGTGTATCCATGTTGGAGAGCGGTCCTTTCGAATGATATTAGCGGTAGTTGGTGAACTGCAGCGGCTGGCCGTAGTCCTGGTCGCGCAGGAACTGAATCACGGTCTGCAACGCGTCCTTCGAAGCAGAGGAAACACGCAGCTTGTCGGCCTCGATGGTCACCTTGACCTTGAGCTTTTGGTCCTTGATGTCCTTGTTGATCTTCTTGGCGGTCACCTGGTCGATACCCTCGACGATATGGCCGAGCACGCGCACGGTGCCGCCCGATGCCGCCTGCGGAGCATCCCACGAGACAGCCTTGAGGTCGATGCCGCGCTTGATGAGCTTGGAGCTCAGCACGTCGATAATCTGCTTGGAGACAAAGTCGGCCGGGGCGTTGATCGTAAAGAGCTTGTCGCCCTTCGAAAGCTCGATCGTGGCGCCAGAATCCTTCAGGTCATAGCGCTGGGAAATCTCGCGCGTGGTCTGCTGGAAGGCGTTGTCGACCTCTTGCATGTTGACCTCGGACACGACGTCGAAGCTGGAATCTTTAGCCATAATGTTTCCTTTCGCGTACGAGCGGCTTAGTAGCTATCGTACGAATAGTCGGTAGAATCGGTGGGCGTCTGACCGTCAGTTGCGGTATCGGCGCCATCCGTGGACTGGGCATCGATGCCGTCGGTGGTGTCGGCACCATCAGAACTTTCACCATTCTCGGAATCAGTCGTCTCCTTCTTGGGAACGGTGATCGTCACACGCGCCACGCCCGAAGTCTTGGTATCGTAACGGACCTTTTCGCCGTTCTTGGTAACGGTGACATCGGAAGGCTTGGACGTGGTGATCTCGATCGAGGACTCGGGCGTGTACTCCTGCTCAAAGGGGCCAGTCGCCTGGGCGCCATAGACCGACTTTCCATCGACCTTGACCTCAATCCACGCGGTCTTTCCCTTGGCAACGGAGACCTTGACCTTCGTTACCTCGTTCTCTTCCTTTTTAGCCGTCGTCTTGGTGGCGTCCGAATCGGTCGACTCATCCGTCGCCTCATCGGTGTCTTCGTCCTCGTCGACCGTTTCGGTCTTCTTAGAAGACTTCTTGGTCGTCGTCTTGGTAGCAGTGGGCGTCTCGGGCGTGGTCTCGGGCGTCGAAGATGCGCAGCCGCGCAGAAGTACCACGATGAGCACGATCAGCAGCAGCGTCACGGCACCGATGCCAGCGTAGACGATACGCGGATCGAGCCCGTTGTTTTGAGGAGTACGAGATCCGCCGCGTCCACGACTGGAACTGCTGCGGCCGCCTCCCTGAGGCATACGACCACGATTGCTATCGGAACGACCACGATAGCCACCCTGGCCCTGAAGGCCGCGCTGACCCGAGCGGGGCGCAAGTTCACCGCGGCCTTGATAGCCACGCTGGCCCGAACGCGGAGCCGAAGGGCGCTGGCCACACGGCTGAGACTGAGAGCGAAGGCGCGGCGTCACCTGCGTGGTATCGGCATCCGCATAGCCAACGCGAGAGCGTCCGGTGGAGACACCACGGTAACCGCGATCGGAATAGCCGCCGTCGCCGTAGCCGGCACGAGGGTCGCGCGCCACGCCGCGGGCAGCGGGGAGTGCACGGTCCTCGGGCATCGGCGCACTGCGGAACCGGTCACGCTGTGAGCGAATCTCCTCGCCCGAACCCGTCTCGGTAATATAACCGGCCTGCTGAGGACGCTGTCCATAGCGAGTCGAACGACCGCCCTGAACCATCAGAAAGCGCCCGTTATCAACCGAGGAACGCGAATTGACGTAGCCGGCGGCGTCCTGAAAACGACCGCCCTGCTGCGACGTCTCGCGTTCGTATGCCATCAGGTCGTCAAAGTAGGCATTGACGACCTCGCGCGGATTGAGGCCCAAAAAGCGAGCATAGCTCGAAATCATGCCCTGCGCATAGCCGCGCGGCGGCATCGAAGCAAAGTTACCGGTCTCGAAAAACTCGATGATCTGCGGCCTGATTTTGATGGTGTTGGCGACTTGCTGAATGGAAAGGCCCATTCGGCGACGCTGCTCGAGCAGCATGTCACCAAAGCGTGCAGCCATCAGAATCCTCCAAACTCACGATCTTCACGTGCCATCTCGGCGTCGACAGATTCCAGTGCGGCAAGCCCCTCCTCGTCCAACAGGACCTCGCGCGGCTTAGAACCGTCGGGCGGGCCGACGACACCCTTTTCTTCCAGCATGTCCATAATACGCCCGGCGCGCGCATAGCCAACCTTCAGACGACGCTGCAGGCCAGATGTGGAGCCAAGCTGCGAATCCACCACAATATGGGCGGCTTCCCAGATGAGCGGATCATCGTCTTGCGGCTCGGCGACTCCGGTGCGGACAATGCCGCCGCCACCCGCCATGGACATGGAAGCGGGCGCCACGGCAGACAGGATCTCCTCGTGGTAGTCGGGCTCGCTCTGCGACTTGACGAACTCGACAATCTCGTTGATTTCGTCGTCCGAAACAAAGCAGCCCTGGATACGGCGAGGCTTGCCCCAGTCGACCTTGGAGAACAGCATGTCGCCCAAACCGGTGAGCTTTTCGGCACCCATCTGGTCGATGATGACGCGCGAGTCGATGCCCGTGGCGACGTTAAAGGCGATGCGGTTGGTGATGTTGGCCTTGATGAGACCTGTCACCACGTTGGAGCTGGGGCGCTGCGTGGCCACGATAAGATGAATACCGGCGGCACGGCCCAGCTGAGCGATACGAACGATCGACGCCTCGACATCCTTGCCGGCGACCATCATCAGGTCCGAAAGCTCGTCGATGATGATGACCAAGTAGGGCATCTTTTGCGGCGGGTTGTCGTAATGTTCAAACTCGCCGGCGGCCTGCTTTTCGTTGTAGTTCGAGATCTTACGCACGTTGAGACGCTCGAAGACCTTCAGGCGACGCTCCATCTCGGACACGGCCCATTGCAGAGCGCTCGCGGCTTGCTTGGGCTCGGTCACCACGGGCACATAGAGATGCGGCAGACCGTTATAGCCCGCAAGCTCGACGCGCTTGGGGTCGACCATGATCAGGCGAACGTCCTCGGGAAGCGCACGCATGAGCAGGGTCGTGATGATGGAGTTGATCATGACCGACTTACCGGAGCCCGTGGTACCGGCAATCAGCAGGTGGGGCATCTTGGCGAGGTCGGCGACGACCGGCGTGCCCTCGGCGTCGCGGCCGATGGCGAGCTCGAGCGGACCGCCCTTCACATAGGGCAGCACGTCGCCCAGGTTGACGTTCTGTCGCTTACGGTTGGGAATCTCGATGCCCACGAGCGAGGTGCCGGGAATCGGGGCAAAGATACGCACCGACTGGGCAGCGAGCGAAAGCGCGATATCGTCCTCGAGGCTCGAAATCTTGCTCACGCGCTCGCCCTCGCCAGGTTGCAGCTTAAAGGTCGTAACCGTAGGGCCGGCGATCCAGCCGACCACGCGGGCACTGCGGCCAAACTCAAGCAACGTGGACTGCAGCGACTCGGCAGTCTGTTCAAGCTCCTTGTCCGAAGACGTGGCGGAAGCCGACTGCGGGTTGGCATGCAGGATCTCGAGCGGCGGAAGCTTGAGGCCATCCCCTTCTTCGCCCTCGTTATCTGCAGCGTCGTCGTCCACTCCCCCATCACGAGCCGCAGCCGATTCGACAGCACTCGAGGCAGCGCTATCGGCAACCTTGGGATGCTTCAAGAAGTCGGGAATCTGAGGTGCGGCCGAGACAGGATTCACGGCAAACGGCGGCTCGGACTCGTCAATCTTATCGGGGTCGTCTTCCATCGAAAGCTGACCGGTTACCTGGTCGCGCTTTACATGGCGACGCGGCAGCAAAGTTGTCTTTGCGGTCTCAATCGGAGCCTCGTCGTCCTCGTTATCGCCCTCGGTGAGCTCAATCTCACTCTCGGACCAAGACGGATCGGGCTCACTCGTATTGAGCTTGGGCGCAGCCTTGCCCTTCTTGGCATGACGGCGCGGCAACAGCGTTGTCTTGGCCCGCTCGGCCTCCACGGCCTCAGACACGTCGACAAACGGATCTTCGTCCACGTCGTCATCGTCCAAAACCGGGTCCGCATCGTTGCCCATGACCGTGGTCATGGCGGCATCAGAGCCCTTTTGACGAAGAATGCTCAGATGCGGACGGGCGACACCAGGCACCGACAGGGCCTCATCGTCACCCCACGGGCTCGCGTTAACATCGGCACGACGGCGTTCGGCAAAATCTGCCGCACGATCGCGGGCAGAGCGCAGCACGCCGCCCACCGAAAAGCCAATGATAACCAAGCCCACGACGACAAGGCCCAGCAGGACTACCATCGCAATAGGCTTACCCAGGGCATTCTGCAGCGCACTCGCAATAAACGCACCGATGTAGCCACCCGAGGCGGACAGATTTTGCGGCGTAAACATGAGGTCACACGAGTCGCTCGTACCCGGCACCATCAGCGAAAGAATGGAGACGACGGCGATAAAGACCACAGCGCCGCCCGCAACAGAGCGCACGTTGAGCGGCGAGTCCTCGCCTAAAAAGAGCGTGGCGGCAAACAGCAAGATGACGATCGGCAACACGTAGGCGCCCAGACCAAAGCCTAAGTGGTAGAAACCGGCAACCGCAGCTGTAACGGGTGCAGTCGCCGGCGAAATCACGGCAATAAAGGACGCAATCGCCAAAACGGCAATGACCACGCCGGCGATATCGCGATTGGCCGAAGGCTCGACCAAGGGCTCAAAATCGTCGAAGTCTGCCTCGTGGCCCTTATTGGCACGCAGATGGGAACCGGCACCCTTAGCAGATGCCGGTTGGTTATTGGCCTTATTGCCTTTGGCGTTTTGTGCAGATCCGCGCGCCAAACTAAACCTCCATGACGACCGGGATGATCATCGGACGGGTGCGCGTACGACTCCAAATAAAGTTGGAGAGCGAATCGCGCACGGCCTTGCGAATGGCATCGGAGCCGCTGCTCGTAAAGCTAAACTTGCCCTTCTCGATCGTCTTCATGATGGACGCGGAGGCATCCTCGGAGAACTGGTCGTCGATGGCAAACGAAACACCGCGGCCCGAGAACTCGATGGCCTCGATCTTCTTGTGCTTGAGCGAGACGATGGCAACAGCGGTAACCATACCGTCGTTGGCGAGCTTCTGGCGATCGCGCAAGACGATGGGGTCGGTATCGCCGATACGCAGGCCGTCGACGTAGACGACGCCGGACTCGACGGGCGTACCGCGCTTGACGATACCGCCGCGCATCTCGAGCGTGTCACCGTTATCGAGGATAAAGATATGGTCGTCCTTGAGACCCATCTTGCGGGCCAGCTGGGCGTGTGCCCGCAGGTGCACGGCCTCACCGTGAACAGGCATAAAGTACGTGGGCTTGGCCATGGCCATCAGGAGCTTGAGCTCCTCCTGGCTGCCGTGACCCGAGACGTGGACGAGAGCGCGGTTCTTATCCCACACGTCGCAGCCGAGCTTGGCCAGGCTGTTGACGACCTGCTGGACGGCCTTCTCGTTGCCGGGAACAGGAGTTGCCGAAAGGATAACGGTATCGCCCTCGTGGATGGAGAGCGTCTTGTGCTCGCCATTGGCCATGCGGGACAGGGCCGACAGCGGCTCACCCTGCGAACCGGTGCACATGACGACAATCTTGTCGTCGGGCAGGTTATCAATGTCGAAGGCATCGATGATATCAGCGTCGTCGATGTTGAGGTAACCCAGCTCACGCGCCACGCGGGTGTTCGTGAGCATGGAGCGACCGGTCACAACGACCTTACGGCCGCACTTGCGGGCGGCATCGCAGATCTGCTGCAGACGATGGATGTGGCTCGAGAACGACGCGACGAACACGCGACCCGGCGCATTCTTGATGGCGTGCAGCAGGTTGGGACCAACCTCGGCCTCGGACTTGGTAAAGCCGGGAACCGTGGCATTGGTAGAGTCGGAAAGCAGCAGGTCGATGCCCTGCTTGGCAAAGCGGCTGATAGCGGCATAGTCGGGCGTAACGCCGTCGATGGGCGTCTGGTCGAGCTTAAAGTCACCCGTGTGCATAACGGTGCCCTGATTGGTGCGGATGAACACGCCCAGAGCGCCGGGGATGGAGTGTGTCATCGAGAAGAAGTCGAGCGAGATGCCGCCGAGGTTGACATGGCTACCGCCCTTGACCTCGCGGAACTTGGGTGCGCGGATGCGGAACTCGGAAAGCTTTCCCTCGATGAAGCCGAGCGTCAGCTTGCTCGAGAAGATGGGCACCTTGTTGTTGAGGTCCTGCAGCAGGTACGGAAGCGAACCGGTGTGGTCCTCGTGACCGTGAGTGACGATGATACCGCGCAGCTTCTCCTCGTTCTCCAGGACATAGGTGTAGTCGGGAAGCACCAGGTCGATACCGGGCTGGGAGTCGTCGGGGAACATGAGGCCGGCGTCGACGAGCACCATATCGTCGCCGCACTCGAAGACCGTCATGTTCTTGCCGATGCCGTCAAGGCCGCCGAGCGGAATGATCTTCAAGGGAGATGATTTTTTAGCTGCCATAGGTAAGTGTGGTTTCCTTTCTTCGAAACGGGTCTGGAACAACCGACGGGGCGCTTCTGGCAAACCGACCGCCGGGAACGTACAAACATGCATCACAGAGTCGATGCAATAACCAAAATATGATACCCATTTGCACGAGCACAGACCACCCATGCATCAAAGCCCCATCCAAACCGGTCTATCCCGCCGGTTTCCCGTGGGGCGGGCACTGATGAAGTTTCCTGCTCTACAGTCCTGCTCACGACGGAGGCCACATTAAGTGGCCTCCTGTTCGTGCGGAACTCGCGATAAACTTCATCAGTGCCCGCCCCACGGGAAACCTACCAAAAAAGGACAGGTTTGTTTTGGTCGGTTTTATCTGGGAAGATGCTGCTGCGGCTATCTACAGATCTGAAATCTGACTACTAAATAGACTGTCTAACTGAATAGCGAGCGGCACTAACCAGCCCTTTTGCTTGCGACCGGGAGGGGCGCATATGAAGTTTATCGCGAGTTCCGCACGCAAAGGAAAGCACTTAATGTGCTTTCCGTCTTGCGCAGGACTGTAGAGCAGGAAACTTCATATGCGGCCCTCCCGGGCGCAAGCAAAAGGGCGACCCCTGTCCGGAGTCGCCCTTGGTGAGCTGATTGTGTGTAGCTGTTACTCGGCATCGTGGTGACGGCGGGGCTTGCGGCCTCCGTTATCGCCGGGACGGCGCGGACGGTCGCTGCGCTCGGAGCGCTCGCGACGCGGACGCTCACGGCGCTGGAAATGCTCGCCGTCGCCCTCGGAGGCACCCTCGGCGCGAGCCGGGGCCTCGGGCTTGTCAAGACGATCGAGCGAGATCTTGCCGCGATCGTCGACCTCGATGACGACGACCTTGACCTCGTCGCCAACGTTGAGGACGTCCTCAACCTTCTCGACGCGGCCCTTGGCAACGCGGGAAATGTGCAGCAGGCCGTCCTTACCGGGCAGCAGGTTGACAAAGGCGCCGAAGGGCTGGATGGAGACCACACGACCGGTGTACTCCTCGCCCGGCTCGGGAACCTTGATGATGAGCTTGATGCGCTCGACGGCCTGGTCCACGGACTCGCCGGTGCCGCCGACAAAGACGGTGCCGTCCTCCTGGATGTCAACCGAAGCGCCGGTCTCGTCCTGGATGCCGCGGATGACCTTACCGCCGGAACCGATGACGTCGCGGATCTTATCGGTCGGAACTTGGATGGAGACGATGCGCGGAGCGGTGCTGCGCGTGGTATGACGCGGCTCGGGGATCACATCGAGCATCTTCTGCAGGATGTACGCACGACCCTCCTTGGCCTGCTGCAGGGCGCGGGCCAGGATGTCGAAGGTAAGGCCGGTGGCCTTGTTGTCCATCTGCAGGGCGGTAATGCCCTCGGTGGTGCCGGTGACCTTAAAGTCCATGTCGCCCAGGAAGTCCTCGAGACCCTGGATATCCGACAGGACCACGGTCTTGCCCTCCTCTTGGATCAGGCCCATGGCGATACCGGAGACCGGGCGCTTAATGGGCACGCCGCCGTCCATAAGGGCGAGCGTGGAACCGCAGGTCGAAGCCATCGAAGAGGAGCCGTTGGACTCCATGACCTCAGAGACCACGCGGATGGCGTAGGGAAACTCGTTTTCGTCGGGGAGCACCGGGAGCAGGGCGCGCTCGGCAAGGTTGCCGTGACCGATCTCGCGGCGCTTGGGACTGCCCATACGACCGGTCTCACCGGTGCAGAACGGCGGGAAGTTGTAGTGGTGCATGTAGCGCTTGCCCTCGGTGGGCTCGATGGTATCCAGACGCTGGCCCTCGTTAAGCATGCCGAGTGACAAGACAGAGAGCACCTGGGTCTGACCGCGCTGGAACAGGCCGGAGCCGTGAACGAGCGGCAGGTAGTTGTCCTTCACCATGATGGGACGGATCTCGTCGGCGGCACGTCCGTCAACGCGCTCGCCGGTCTCGACGACCATGGTGCGCATGGCCTTCTTCTCGAGCTTCTTCAGCGCCACGGGAATCTCGCGCTCCCAAGCGGCCTGCTCCTCCTCGGTGAACTCGGCGCGGATGGACTCCTTCAGAGCCTCGACTTTGCCGATACGGGAGAGCTTGTCGGCGTCGCGCAGGGCGGCTGCCATCTCGTCGTAGTGGGCGAAGATGCGCTCCTGGACCTCCTCGACGGGCTGATCGAGCGGGTACTCCTTCTTGACGATGGCACCGTTGACCTGCTCCCACTCGGCGACGAACTCGTCTTGAGCCTGGCAGAAGGCGGCAAGGGCCTCCTGGCCAAACTTCATGGCGGCGAGCATGTCGTCCTCGGAGATCTCCTCGGCGCCGGCCTCGACCATCGAGATGAAGTCGGCAGAGCCGCCCAGCTCCAGGTCCAGATCGGAGTTCTCGCGCTCCTCGTAGGTGGGGTTGACGATAAATTCGCCGGTCTCCACGTTACGACCGATGCGCACGCAGGCAAGCGGGCCCTCGAAGGGCACGCCGCCGAGCGTCATGGCCAGAGAGGCACCCATAACGTTGATGACGTCGAAGGGGTTGACCTGGTCGGCGACGAGCGAGGTGGCGACGATGTGCACCTCGTTGCGGAAGCCGTCCGGGAAGCTCGGGCGAATCGGGCGGTCGATCATGCGCGCGGTGAGCGTGGCCTTCTCGCTGGGACGGCCCTCACGCTTAAGGTAGCCACCCGGGATGCGGCCAGCGGCGTACATCTTCTCGTTGAAGTCGACGGTCAGCGGGAAGAAGTCGTAGTTCTTGCGCTCCTTGGAGACGACCACGGTGTCGAGCATCGTGGTGTCGCCCTGCTTGACCAGGCAGGCGCCGGTTGCCTGCTTGGCAAGCTCGCCGGACTCGAAGGTGTAGGTCTTGCCGTACAGCTCAAAGGTCTTGGATACGAGTGTCATTGTTCTCCTTTACCCCACAGGCCCCTTGCCTGCGGGCTTCTCATGTGACGCGGGCCCCCTGCCCCCGCCACGCTTCAGAGCGTGATTGTTCACGCCCTTACACAAAAAGAGCGCCCCGCTGCGCAGGACGCTCTTAGCATGTACAAATCCTACTGGATGTTGTCGCGGATGCCCAGAGCCTTGATGAGCTCACGGTACTCGACGATGTCGTTCTTCTTGATGTAGGAGAGAAGACGACGACGGCGGCCGACGAGCATGAGCAGGCCACGACGGGTGTGGAAGTCCTTCTGGTGGGACTTCATGTGCTCGGTCAGCTCCTTGATGCGCTCGGACAGGATGGCGACCTGAACCTTGGGGTTGCCGGTGTCGACCGGGGTGTTACCGAACTGGGCAGTCAGCTCCGCCTTGCGCTCTTTGGAAACAGTCATTGTTTCACCTTTCGTTTCTTGTCGCCCGCGGGCGACACTATTCGCCTCGGACTGAGAAGCCGCCGGTGGAGCGAGCATCCAAGGTCGAGGTACCAACAGGTCGGTATGTTACCACAAGCAGCCCGCGCCTGCGCATCATCACCGACCCAACATGAATTCCATCGCACGGAGGCGCTGATCGGTGTGCGTCGCAGCCCACACATGCGAAAGCCCGAGCAAGAACGCCGCCGTATGCGGGTCGATTCGCTCGACCATGAGTGCATCGAAGGTCATGGACATGAGGGCGCGCAGCCACGCGACCTCACCGGTCGACACCAGCTCGGCACCCGGAACGCTCGACGCGCATGAGCCGCACATGAGGCCGCCCGCCTGGGGCGAAAAATACGACAGCATCGGGTCTCCGCACAGCACGCAGGCCGAAAAATCGGGTCGATAGCCAACGTGCGACAGCAGCTTAAAGACGTATGCCGTCACGAGCAGGTCCATATGTGCCGCGTCGAGCCCGCTGCCGACAAGTGTGAGCGCCCGCTGCGTGATGGCAAAGGTAAACGGATCCTCGGCGTCCTCGAACGAGCACACGCGCGCGACCTCGGCGATCGCGCTTGCGGCGCAGGTCGTCTCGTAATCGGGCGCGGCGCCGAGCGGCGCCTCCACAAGCTCGGCCTGGGAAACCACGTCGAGCGACCGTCCATGTGCGAGCAACATATCAACGGTACAGAACAGCTCGCAGCGCGCAGCTAGGCGTCCACCGGGTTTACGGGCGCCCTTTGCCACGGCGCGCACCTGCCGACCCCGCTCGTCAAGCATCGTCAGAATCAGATCGGTCTCTTTGAGTTTGGTCTTATCGAGAACGAGCACCTTCGTGCGATATGTCCGGGAGCCTGCCATGCGCGCCGCGCGTCCTTAATCTTCGGCGTTATAGCCAAAGCGGCGGATCTGCGCCTCGTCATCGCGCCAGCCGGCCTTGACCTTCACGTCGAGCTCCAAAAAGACCTGAGTGCCAAAGATACGCTCAAGGTCACGACGGGCATCGATGCCGATATGCTTAATCATCTCGCCGCCCTTGCCGATGATGATGCCCTTCTGCCCCTCGCGCTCGACGTAAATCGTGGCGTGCACGCGCAGCACCTTCTTGGTCTGCTCGAGCGCATCGCAAATCACGCCGACGGAATGCGGGATCTCGTCACGGGTGCGGCGCAAGACCTTCTCGCGCACGAACTCGGCAACGAGCGTCTCGTCGGAAGCATCGGTACCCATATCCTCGGGAAACCAACGCGGGCCTTCGGGCAAAAAGTGCGCAACGGTCTCGATGAAGGCATCGACGTTGAAGTTCTTGACCGACGACGTTACGATCTCGTCGTCATACTCCATCAGCTCGTGGGCGGCCTTGAGCTGCTCCATGACCTGTGCGGAGTCGGCCTCATCGGCCTTGGTAAGCACCAGGACCTTCTTGCAACGGGCGCATCTGACGCGCTCGGCAACCCAGGCGTCTCCCCTGCCGATCGGCTTGGTGGCATCAATCAAAAACGCGACGACATCGACATCGTTCAGCTCGAACAACGCGCTCTTGTTGAGCTCGGAACCCAGCCCGTCTTTGGGCTTGTGGATACCCGGGGTATCGACAAAGACCAGCTGGTAGCCGGGGCGATTGACGACGGCGCGCATACGGCGGCGGGTCGTCTGGGCAACCGGTGAGGTGATGGCGACCTTTTTGCCATAGCAGGCGTTGAGCAGCGTGGACTTACCGGCGTTGGGGCGGCCGACCAGGGCCACAAAGCCGCTGCGGAACCCGGGCTCAACGTCGCCAAAGCCCATGGGGGCGTCATCCTCGTCGCACAGGGCGTCGAGCTCCTCGTCGCTCATGCCCTCAAACGGGTCGAATTCCTCGACTTCCTCGAACCCATCAGTGTCCACCGCGCCCAGGGACTCGTCGTCCAGAGTTTCATCAGTAGGCTGCATATTGTCGGACATGGGAATCCCTTTCTAAATAAAGCCGAGCGCGTGGGCAAATACCAGCAAGCCCACAATCGCTGAGGTGATTGAAAGAACGTATACAGAAGCGGCGGCGATGTCCTTCGCACGCTTGGCCAGCGGATGGAGCTCCTGAGTCGCCAGGTCGACGATGGCCTCCATGGCGGTGTTACACAGCTCGCCATGAATCACCAAGCCACAGCAGATGATAATCGTGGCCCACTCGGCAATGTCGAGCCCCACGATGCAGCCGGCAATGACGGTGCACACGCCTGCCACGAGCATGACCTTAATGTTGCGCTCGGTCTTGACGGCGGTGACGAAGCCCTCCATGGCGTATGAGAACGACTTTAAAAAGGACGGATGGTCCTTGTTCGATCCAGGAATCATAAACGGCTCCTAGTCGTGGGCATGATTGGTGATGGGGCCGACGTGAACGAGTTTGGGGTTCTCGCCGCGCTCGAGCGCCAGATCGCGCAGGATAGCGTCCTCGCGGGCCTCCATGACCTCGGCCTCATCGTCCTCGATATGGTCATACCCCAGCAGGTGTAGCATGCCATGCACGAGCATCAGGCGGCACTCGTCGGCGGGGGTATTGCCAAAGCCGGGGGCCTGGTGGGCAATAACCTGCGGGGCCAAGATAATATCGCCGAGCTCGAGCGTCTCGTCAGCGGGAATATCCTCGTCAAAGGCCGAGTCGCATTCAAACGAGAGGACATCGGTGGTACGGTCGATACCGCGCCACTCGTGGTTGAGCTCGTGCATCTCGTCCTCATCGACATACGAAAGAGAAATCTCGACTTCACGCTCAACGCCCTCGGCGGCAAGCACAACCTCGCAGATATGCTCTACCTCCTGCGAGTCGAGCAGCGTATCGAGCTCGGCATCGTTGCTGATCAATACACTCAACGGGACTCCTTTCGGTCGCGCGAGCGCTGCTCGCGCACATCATCATAAGCATCGTATGCCTCGACGATACGACCCACCAGGGCATGGCGCACCACGTCGGCATGCTCCAGGTGTGCAAACGCCACATCGTCGACACGGCCTAAAATCCGCTCAACATCGGCAAGGCCGCCACGGCGACCCACCAGGTCGCGCTGACTCAGGTCGCCGGTAATCACAAACTTGGAGTTAAAGCCCAAGCGCGTCAGGAACATCTTCATCTGCTCGGGCGTGGTATTTTGTGCCTCGTCGAGTACCACGAAGGCATCGCTCAGCGTACGGCCGCGCATGTAGGCGAGCGGGGCAATCTCGATCACACCGTGTTCCATAAGCTCATCGGTGCGCTCGCGATCCATCATGTCAAAAAGGGCGTCGTAGAGCGGACGCATATACGGGTCGATCTTTTCCTCGAGGGTGCCGGGCAAAAAGCCCAGGTTCTCCCCCGCCTCGACAACCGGGCGCGTCAAGATTAGGCGACCCACCTCGTGACGCTTAAGCGCGGCGACGGCGAGCGCCATGGCCAGATAGGTCTTACCGGTACCGGCAGGACCCAAGCCAAAGGTGATGGTATGCGAGCGGATAGCATCCACATAGCGCTTTTGCCCGAGCGTCTTGGGGCGAATGACGCGGCCGCGATACGAAAGCAGCATGTCATCGCGAAGCGACGTAGCCTCGTGCTCACCGTCGCGCAAGACGGCTAGGCAACGCGAGACATCGTCGGCAGAAAGGGTACGGCCGGCCGCCGCCTCGCGAAAAGCATGTTCGAAAAAACGCACCACGAGCTCGACCTCGTCCGGGTCGCCGCTCACGGAGATGCTATCGCCACGGGCGACCACGTGGGCGCGAACCAAGCTCTCGAGCGCACGAAGGACGCCGTCGCCGGCGCCCAAAACGCGCGAGGGGTCAATTCCCTCGGGAACGGTAAGTCTAATCTTCGAGGCTTCCATGAACCTCCCTGCGTGCATGGACCAAGCCGGAATCATCGACTCCGATGATAGCAACATCGAGCAGGCACGGAGCTGTAAGTCCACGGGTATCGTCAAGACGGGCATGATGGAACGAGCCGAGTGTCAGGTTGTCACCATACTCGAGCACGGCGCGCTCAACGGTTCCCACGCGACGACGAGCGTCGGCAATGGCGAGCTCCTGAGCAGCCGCGCGCATGCGGCGGCTGCGCTCGGCCATGACCTCAGGTGGTACCTGGTCGGGCATGTCAGCGGCGAGGGTGCCGGGGCGCTTGCTATAGCGGAACACGTGCATGCGCGAAAAGCCCACGCGACGGCATAGCGCCAGCGACTCCTCGAACTCCTCATCCGTCTCACCGGGAAAACCGACGATAACGTCGCACGAAAGAGACGCCTGCGGCAGGTTGGCGCGAATCATACGCACCGTGTCCTCAAAGGCCTCGGCGCTATAGGGACGGCCCATGCGATGCAGGGTCGCCGTGCAGCCAGACTGCACGGGCAGGTGCAAAAACGGGGCGATACGCTGCGGATAGCGAGCCATAACCTTAAGCAGGCGCTCAGAGATATCCATGGGCTCGACTGAGGAAATGCGCACATGCGGAATAGACGTGCGCTCCATAATGGCCTCGAGCAGCTCATCGATTTCGACATGTTCATCGGTCGCGCTCTTGCCATCGTAGGCACCCAGATTCACACCGGTCAGCACCACCTCGGGCACGCCGGCCTCCTGGGCCTCGCGAACTTGCTCGAGCACGGACTCGACGGGCACGGAGCGCTCGGGGCCGCGTGCCTTCCACACAATGCAATAGGTGCAGCGATGGTTGCAGCCGTCCTGAATCTTCACGCCCAGGCGAGAGCGACCGAGTGCATCGACCACCTCGCCATCACTGCAGGCTGGAACACTATCGGACTCAACGCCCAGCACCTCGCAGACACGTTCGGCGACATCCATCTTGGACGGCTCGGCGATCACGCGATCCGAAAGCTCCAGCAGTTCCTCGGGATGCAAATTGACCACGCATCCGGTCACGACCACATAGGGGTCGTTTGGATGGGCCAGCGCATGACGGACGGCCTTACGGGTCTTGGCCTCGGCCTCGCCCGTAACGGCACAGGTGTTAATGACGATCAGATCGGCATCCTGGGGCTCCACCATGGCAAAGCCCAGGCGCATAAGATCGGCAGTGATACGGTCAGACTCAACCCGGTTGACACGACATCCGAGGTTGACGACGGAAATATGGGGTGCGAGCACGCGGGCTCCTTAATCGAGGATATCGTCGAGGGCACTCTTGATACGGTCGGTCACCGACTTCTTACCGGAAGCGACGTCATCGCCCATCTCATCGGCAAAAGCACGGAGCAGCTCGCGCTGCTTATTGGAAAGATTGGTGGGAACGACCACGCGCAGTTGCACGATCAGGCGGCCACGCGAACCGCCACCGCCAATGCGCGGCATGCCGTAATTATTGACGCTCACGGTGTCGCCGTACTGGGCACCGGCGGGAACCGTCACCTTAACGACCTCGTCGGGCATAATGCCCTCGACCTCGATCTCGCAGCCGAGCGCAGCCTGTGCAATCGAAATATCGCTCACGAGGTACAGGTCGTCACCGTTGCGCTTAAAGCGCTCGTGGTCGGCGACGCGCACGTTGACAATCAAGTCGCCCGAAGGCTCGCCGCGAAGGCCGGCCTCGCCAAAGCCGCTCACACGCAGCTGGCGACCGGTCGAAACGCCGGCGGGAATATCGATGTCGATCTTTTCATGCGAAGGCGTGCGGCCCTGACCGTCGCAGGTCTCGCAGGGATGGTCGATAACCGTGCCCTCGCCATGGCAGTCGGGGCAAGGCGAGGAGGACTGAACCTGGCCCAGGAACGAACGCTGGACCGTCGTGACATAGCCCGTACCGTGGCAGCGGCCGCACTGCTTTTCCTGTGCACCCTCGGCCCTACCGGTGCCATTGCAATCCTCACAGGGAGCAAGGCGGTCATAACTAATCGTCTTTTTGCAACCGAGCGCCGCCTCCTCAAGGGTCACCGAAAGAGAGATGGCCATATCGCGGCCGCGACGACGCTCACGACGGCTGCGGGCGCCACCGCCGGCACCGCCGCCAAAAAACGACGAGAACAAGTCGTCCATGCCCATGCCACCAAAGATATCGTTGATATCGACGTAGCCCGAACCACCAGGGCCGTCGACAGTGCCATAACGGTCGTAGTTAGCACGCTTCTGCTCATCGGAAAGAACGGAATAGGCCTCGTTGAGCTCCTTGAACTTGGCCTCAGCATCGGGGTCGTCCGAAACGTCCGGGTGTACGGTACGGGCCTTCTTTAGAAACGCGCGCTTAATCGTCCGCGCGTCGGCATCCTTGTCAACGCCAAGTACCTCGTAGTAATCCCTATTTTCCGACACGACCGAATCCTTCCAACTTTCATTATTGTCACAGTGCGTCCTATACCCAAGCTGGGCCGACCGCAAACAGAGGGTTTGATGTTATTGCATTTGATACGGCGAAAGCATGGCCCGTTGCGAGCAGCTCGCAAACCAAACAGACACGAGCGCGAACATGAAGCCGTTGGCAAAACCGTTGGCAAACTGCATCGCACCACGCTTCCACCACAGCAGGCTGCGATGAAGCACACCGTCCGAAAGCACCATGAACAGGCCCATGGTAAACGGAATAAAGCACATCACGGCAAAGGCCGAGAACACGCCCGAGATGGCCGACAGCACCAAAAACGGCGCCACAATGCCCATCAGGTAAAAACCGGTACGAGCTTTGCCTTCCAAGCGCTCGGCCTCAACATGGGCGCGGCCGACCAGGTCGCCGCCCGCGGCACCGTTGGTGCCAGCATGACCCATGCCGCTAATGCGGACCTCGTCGCTATCGTGCGTGCCGGCAGGAAACTCAATCGTCTGCTCGGAGGTTACGCGAGTACGACCGCTGCCACCGCAATCGGGGCAGGGGTCGGCCACGACCTTACCGGAACCGCCGCACTCGGGGCAGACCGACTGGAACGTGCCCGCACCAAACAGGAAGGACAGGTCAACGTCGATGTGGCCGCGGCCGCCGCAGCTCGGGCAGGTATGGGCATGCTCAGACGAAACGGAGCCCGAGCCGCCACAGTGGCCACAGGTGTCGAAGCGCGTGTAGCGGACGGTCTTGCGGGCACCGCCCTTGGCCTCCTTGGCGTCGAGTTTGATATCGACGACCACGTTGGCGCCGCTCTCGGGATTGTAGGCAGCCTGCCCACGACGCTGCTGGCCCCAGGCACCACCAAAGGGAAAACCGCCCTCAAAAGGATTGCCATAACCCGTGCTGCCGGCATAGCCGCCACCATAGGGCGAAGCCGTAGGAGCACCGGCAAAGGGATTGCCAGAACGCATGGCGTCGTAGCGCGCACGTTTTTGCTCATCCGAAAGCACGGCGTAGGCCTCGGAAACCTCTTTAAACTTTTCCTCGGCATCCGGCTCTTTGTTGACGTCCGGATGGAGCTTGCGGGCCTTTTGCTGAAAGGCCTTTTGAATATCACGCGAGGTGGCGTCCTTGGAGACGCCCAGGATCTCGTAGTAATCTTTTTCGTTCATCGTCGCCATGCGCGGCAACCTCCTGCTCACAGCAGCGTATATATTCCGGTAATTCTACCCGAGCGGCTTAAGCTAGATCCCAAAACAGCTCGAACAGAACATTTCCATCGAGCCAGCCCAGGTGGGTCGGCGCCAGACGAGCGCGAACGCGGCCCGAGACGACATCTGCCGAAGTAAAGGGTCCCTCATGGACCCCGAGCGCCTCGGGCAACCAAGTGGCAAGACCCAATTCGAGCGCGCGATCGCAGGCAGCTGCCAGCTCGCCCGTTGGGATGACGCAAGCTGCACGAACCAACAGGTCGGACGCAACACCGCGCGTCATGCGACAAGCGAGCATCAGGTCTTCGGCCGCAGCCTCGCGCTGCGACAGATATTCGGCCTCGAACGCCGTCGCGTCATCGTCGCGCTGAACCAAGCGCACACGGTACGCATCGCCTCGAGAAGGCGCGCCAGGGAACAACATAGCCAGGTGATCGAAATCCTCGGCATCGAGCATACCCGCGGCAGAGCGTCCTAGACCCAAATAGCCCTGTCCAGTCCAATAGGCAATGTTATGGGCGCACTCATGGCCGTCGAGCGCGTAGCTCGCCACCTCATACGGGTGATAGCCGGCGGCACCCAGGAGCTCGTGTGCCACGTCCATGCATGCGGCCTGAAAATCCTCATCAGGCTCGAGCGACTCGTCACGGCACGCCATGCGATAAAGGGGCGTCCCCTCCTCGAGCGTGAGCGGGTAGACCGACACATGATGCGGAGCCGCCGCCAGCACGCCATCGAGTGTGCACTGCCAACTCGCCGCCGTCTGCCCGGGAAGGCCACACATAAGGTCGCACGACACATCGAGACCAGCGTCCTTCACCGTCGCGATAGCCGCAAGTGCCCGATTAGCATCGTGAATGCGGCCAATAGCAGCCAGCTCGATATTGTCGAGGGTTTGCACGCCCAGAGAAATGCGCGTGAAACCCGCCTCGGCAAGCGCCGGGGCGAGCTCAGCGGTCAACGACTCAGGATTTGCCTCGCAGGTAAATTCAACGGGCTTGCACCACATGGAGATACGACGGGCAAGTTCTACCAGGCGCTCCCCTGCCAGCGACGGCGTGCCGCCGCCTACGTAGACTGTGCGGATCTGCCTGAGTGCCCCAGCGTTGCCAAAGGCATCGAGCCGCGCATACAGCTGCTCAAAATAGGCATCGAGCGCAGCGTCCAGGTCGCACGGGGCAAAGCTGCGCGAGTCAAAGTCGCAATAGCGGCATTTTTGAGCGCAAAACGGCACGTGCACATACAGCGCGGTAACGGACACCTTTAGGCCTCCAGCGGATGAGCGGGCACCGACTCGCCGGCGGCAAGCGCGGCCTCGCAGGCCACCACATCGCGCTCGATATCATCGACCAGCCCCATAAACTCCTCGTATGTGGAACAGCGCACCACCTGGGCGCGCCAAGCGGCTGCATGGGGCATACCCTTTAAGTACCAGCTTGCATACGTACGGGCGCGCGACATAAGCGGCAAAAGCTCGTGCGTCAGCGTCAGGTGTTCGCGCAGGGCGCCCAGGCGCTCGACCGAGGAGCGAGAAGGAACCGGCGTGCCATCGAGTGCAAGGGCTCGGGCATCGCCGAACACCCACGGATTGCCGTAGATGCCGCGCGCGATAAATACCGCGCTGGCACCCGAATTGCGCAGATGCTCCGCGGCATCCTCGGCAGTGAACACGTCACCCGAACCAATCACGGGAATCTCGACAGCGTCGGCAACCTCATCGACGACCGACCAATCGGCCTGGCCCGTATAGAGCTGCGTGGCACAGCGACCATGCACCGCCACCGCTGCGGCCCCCGCCCCCTCGAGCATTTGGGCAAACGTCGCGGCATTACAGTCCTCGGCATAAAAGCCCTTGCGGATCTTCACGGTCACGGGAACGTGTGCCACGCCCACTGCCGCCTGGACGATTTTCTCGGCCAGGTCGGGCGTGCGCATGAGCGCCGAGCCCTCGCCCTTGGTGACGACCTTGCGAGCCGGGCAGGCCATGTTGATATCGATCAGCGACAGGCGATCGCCCACGCGTTCCTCGACGGCAGCGACAGCGCTCGCAAATTGATCGGGCTTGGAGCCAAAGAGCTGCACGCAAATCTGCTGCTCCTCGTCGGCCGGCAGCACCAGACGCCACGTCTTATTGCTGGCATAGGCAAGGCCCGCCACGCTCACCATCTCGCTATAGGCAAGATTGGCACCGCGGCGGCGGCACATAATGCGATACGCGGGATCGGTCACGCCCGCCATGGGAGCCATAAGGAACGGCTGCTCGGCATAGGCGCCCAGCAGCCGCGTACTGTATTCAGAAAGCGCCATGGTCCTACTCGTCCACCTTGAGGATCGCCATAAAGGCCTCCTGCGGGACCTCGACCGAACCAATAGCCTTCATGCGCTTCTTGCCCTCTTTTTGCTTTTCGAGCAGCTTGCGCTTACGCGAGATATCGCCGCCATAGCACTTGGCCAGAACGTCCTTGCGGCGCGCCTTGACGGTGGAGCGGGCGATGATCTTGTTGCCGATGGCGCCCTGAATAGGTACCTCGAACAGCTGACGCGGGATGATCTCCTTGAGCTTGTCGCACAGGCCGCGGGCCAGGCCATAGGCCTTGTCCTTGTGCACGATAAACGAAAGCGCGTCGACCTCGTCGCCCGAAAGCAGGATGTCGAGCTTCACAAGCTCGGAGGGACGATATTCGTTGAACTCGTAGTCGAGCGACGCATAGCCCTTGGTGCGGCTCTTGAGCTGGTCAAAGAAGTCCAGGATGAGCTCGGCAAGCGGCATGTCAAAGCGCATCTCGACCGATTTGCTCGTGAGGTGGATCATATCGGTGGTAACGCCGCGGTGCTCGATAGCGAGCTGCATGACAGCACCCGTATACTCGGGCGGGCAGATGATCTTGGCCTTGAGGTAGGGCTCCTCGATACGCTCGATGCGCGTGGCCTCGGGCAGGTCCTGCGGGCTGCGGACATCGATCATCTCGCCGTCGGTCTTGTAGACGTGATAGTCCACCGAAGGGCTCGTGGCGATAAGGTCCAGGTTGAACTCGCGCTCCAGACGCTCCTTGACGACCTCCATATGCAGCAGGCCCAGAAAGCCCACGCGGAAGCCAAAGCCGAGCGCCACCGAGGTCTCGGGCTCCCACACCAACGACGGGTCGTTGACATGCAGCTTATCGAGCGCGTCACGCAGGTTCTCGTAGTCCTTGTTATCGATCGGGAACAGGCCCGTATAGACCATGGGCTTGGCCTCGCGGTAGCCCGGAAGCGGCTCGGGGCAGGGATTCGATGCCCACGTGAGGGTGTCGCCCACACGCACGGCCTCGGGGTCCTTCAGGCCCGTGACCACGTAGCCCACCTCGCCGACCGTCAGCGCGTCGACCGGCGTCTCGGCGGGACGCTTGACGCCCACGCCGTCGACCAAAAAGTCGCCCTCGGCCTGCATCATGCGCAGGGTATCGCCCTTTTTGATGGAGCCGTCAAAAACACGGACCGTGGCAACCACGCCGCGGTATTCATCAAAATAAGAATCCAAGATGAGTGCTTTGAGCGGCGCATTCGCATCGCCCTTGGGCGGCGAGATCAAGAAGACGATGGACTCCAGCAGGTCGTGGATACCCTCGCCAGTCTTGCCCGACACGCATACGGCATCGTCGGCAGGGATCGCGAGGTCGTCCTCGATCTCGGTCTTGACCTCGTCGGGGTGTGCCGACGGCAGGTCGATCTTGTTGATCGCGGGCACAATATCCAGGTTGGCGTTCATGGCGAGCGTCGCGTTGGAGACGGTCTGCGCCTCGACGCCCTGCGTGGCGTCGACAACGAGCACCGCGCCCTCGCAGGCGGCCAGCGAACGCGAGACCTCATAGGTAAAGTCCACGTGGCCCGGCGTATCGATCAGGTTGAACTGATACGTCTCGCCGTCGTCGGCGTCATAGGACACGCGGACGGCATTGGACTTAATCGTAATGCCGCGCTCGCGCTCGATATCCATGGTGTCGAGCAGCTGCGACTCCATGTCGCGCTCGTCGACGGTATGGGTGAGCTCGAGGATGCGGTCACTGATCGTGGACTTGCCATGGTCGATGTGCGCAACAATCGAGAAGTTACGGATGTGGGAAATGTCAATTGAAGTATTCATGCGGACTATCTTACCCGAGGGGCACAAAAAATGGAGCCTGTTCCATAAAACAGGCTCCATTTATGCGCGTAATCTGTGTGGTGTGAAATTTACAACTTAGGCGTTGATGCTGTTCACGAGCTTGGCAAGACCGGACTTGCGGTTGGAAGCCTGGTTCTTGTGGATAACATGCTTGGCAGCAGCCATGTCGAGACGCTTGGTGACGGTCTTGAGGGCAGCCTGGGCCTTCTCGGCGTCGCCCTCGGCGACAGCGGACTGGACGTGCTTGGTCAGCGTCTTGAGCTCGGACTTGACAGCCTTGTTACGCATGCGAGCTGCCTCATTGGTGCGGATACGCTTCTTCTGAGACTTGATGTTTGCCACTTCTGGAGTTCCTTTCGAGTTCCTTGCAAAAAATGTATGACACCTCTGAGACACGGTGAGGTCATGCAAGCGCCTACTATAGCACGCTCCCCCTCAAAGGGATAGAACGAATTTGTCAAATAGGCAGGTATCATCACGATTTTCTCAAGATGTTCGTAATCCAGAGCAAAAGCGCGGTCTCAGAATCGGCCGAACCCTTGAGCGCGAGCTCCACATCAACGGCGCCCTCGAGCGCTGCGACGAGCTCGGTCATCGAAAAACGACGTGCCCAGGTCAGGTGATTTTTGACCTGCCAGGGCTGAAGCTTGAGCGTCGCGGCGAGTTCACGCCCCTGCCCACGAGAGTCGAGCGCCTTGGCGACGATCAGCTCACGAATGCGACCGCATAGCAGCGTGTAGGTCCACACGTAGCTCTTGGAGGGCAGAAGCTTAAAGAGCTCGAGCGAACGCCGCATATCGCGAGCCGAGACGGCGTTGAGGAAGTCCCAGGGCTGAACCTCGGCCGTACGCACGATCCAACGCTCCACGTCGGCGAGCTCAATCTGGGGCGCCTCGACCATCTGGGAGAGCTTTGCCAGGTCGTTATCGAGCATGCGCGTGTTTTCGCCCGAGCGCGAAACGAGCTCCTCGGCGGCCGCCGTCGAGATCGACTTGCCGTGCTGCGTCGCCATCTGCTGCACGCGGCGCGGTAGCTCCCAGCGCTTGGTACCCGAGCAATCGACGATAGCCTTCTTGTCGATTTTGGCGATCGCCTTATACAGGCGCGTGTTCTTGGCAAGCGAGTCGGCGATGATGAGACAGACCGTTGTGGGGCTGGGACTCGCCAGATACTCGACGAGCGGCTCCGAAACCGCCTTGGCAAGCTTTGAGCAGCCATCAAGGATTACCAGGCGAAACTCGTTGCCCATGGGAAAGGTATTGAGCGATCCGATAATGGACTCGATATCGGAGTCTTTGGTCATGTCGCGCTCGTCGAGGTTGAACTCGACCATTCCCGACTTTTCCAGACGCGCTTTCATACGCGAGACGGCGTGATCGCGCTTGACGCCGTCGGTACCGACGATCAGGTATGCCGGCAGCAGACCGGTTTCGGACATTGCGCTCCCCTCCCGCAGGCCTTCGTATTCATTCCGTGCCATTCTAGCCCAGGGGCCCACCACACGCCAACGATGTCGTCACGGTCGCTGGCATCGCATCGCAAAACCATTCGCAGTCGGCGCGACGGTAATGTCGCCGTGTTCGATAGTGCACGCGAACACACCGCCCGCTTCCTTCACGGAATCGATGCAGGCATCGGACGGATGGCCGTATCGATTCCCCTCGCCCGCGCTCGCGAGGGAAAGCTCGGGCTTCAGGACGTCCAGCAACTCACCATCGACTGAAACCTTGGAGCCGTGATGCCCAAGTTTAAGTACATCGATATCCCCCACCTCCTGCACGAATTCCCGTTCTTGGTCGAGTTCGGCATCACCGGTGAGGAGCATGCGCAGGCCCATGCCTTCCTGAACATAAGAGAGCAGCAGGACAAGCGAGTCCTCATTTCCCTCGCCATCCACGGACTCGAATGGCCACATCACGCGGGCGCAAAATGAGCCGATGTCGACCATATCCCCACGGCGCACCTGTCGATACTCCACGCCAGGTCGGTTCAATACCTCGACAGGAGCATCCTCCAGCGCTTCGGCCGCCACGGCAATCGTTCCAACCGAAAACTGTTCGAGCACGGCAGGCAGACCACCCCAGTGATCCTCATCCCAATGCGTCACAAAGACGGCATCGATATGGTGCACGTTATTGCGAACCAACGCCGCTACCACGCGCTCGTCGACCCCGCAGTCGACGAGCGCTACTGCGCCGCCCTGGCGGATAAGAATCGCATCGGCCTGGCCCACATCGAGCACCGTCACCGAAGGCGGAGCGAATCGATCCCAGTAGACGTACGGAATCGCAGCCAAGAGCACCAGACATGCAAACCCCACCGCCATAGGCCGTGCCTGAGGGCGCGGCCACCAGACCAGGAGAACCGCCAGCAAACACGGCGCTAGGTAAATCCACATGCTATCCGGCGGCACACTCACGGATGCACCCGGCACGGCGGCAAACAGCTGCTCGAAGAACAGCGTGCAACGGGCGGTAATCATGGGCACAACGAGCGCCCAAGTGCGCAACGGCGCCACGAGCGAAAAGGGAACCAGCACGATCGACACAGCAAGCAGCAGACTCACCACCGGACCGATGACCGCATTTGCCAGCGGAGCAATGAGCGAGAACGTACCGAAGGCAGGAATGGTAATGGGAAGAGTCGCCAGCTGCGAGCACAGCGTGACGGAAAGCATGCTGGCAATGCCCGATGGCACACCCAGCTCACCCATAGCGTAGGTCGCATAGGGGCAAAAGCACAGGATGGCTAAGACGCTGGCGCATGAAAGCTGAAAGCCCATCTCGAACAGCACCGTCGGCCGCAGTAGCACAAAGATGGACATGGTTACGAAGAGTGCCGATGCGCCGTGCCGGCGACGGCCCGCGCCGTTTACGACAAGCGTCGCGAACACCATGCAGCACGCACGCACGGCCGAGGGAGACGCGCCCGTAAAGGCAGCGTAGCCTACAAGCGTTATCGCCAATATCGCCCGCTGAAGGCCACGTGAGCACCGAGTCTTTTGCAATACGCCCTCGATTACAAACCCCACGATAGCCAAATGGCTGCCCGAGACGGCGATAAGATGCGCCGTTCCCGTCACCGAAAACCAGTCGCCCGCCGGCTGGGCGCGCAGCTCGGCCGAACGACCGCAGACGACACCGGCTATGAGCGCACGCGCCGGGTCGGTCGCAGGCGCGATGGAAGCAAGCAGCCCATTTCGCAGCCGAGGCAGCGGCCCCGGAGAGCCCTCATCGACCGACACAATCCGAACGGCTTTAACCTTGCGCACCTCGCCTCGGAGCATGCGCGATCGTCCATGCGCATCGTTCTCAAAACGTGAAACGCGACCGATAACACGCACGTGCGCCCCGACCTTGAGCTCGCGGCCACACGATAGGCGAACCGTTGCCAAGCTCTTGCCGTCCGCGCGTGCCTCGCAAGTATAGGAATACACGTCGTCGTTTATGGATGGATCACCCTGCACGACAAACTCGAGGCTGCTTGCCGCTCGACCATCGAGCGCCTTCGAGGCGCTGAGCGCGCCCACAGCCCACCACGCCGAGACGACCGCTCCCGCCACGAGACCGACGGACGCGGCATACAGCCACCGCTTAAAAGGGGCAAACCGCGCACAAGATTGAGCCAGCGCAACGAATACCGCCGCCGCAACGGGAATAGCCCATAGCGGCCCGAACGCTGGCGCCTGCTCCCCCAGTAGCGCATCAGCGGCCACGTTGAGCACCAAGGCGCAGCTCACGCACATGCCGGCACACAGGGCCATCGTCCACGGAATCAGGGGCCGCGGAGGCATCACATGCTCGCGCTCGGTCGCACTCATACGCAGATGCAATCTTTGATTTTGGCAAGCTTCTTCTCGCCGATTCCCGACACACGCATCAGATCGTCAACCGAGGCAAAGGCACCGTTCTTTGTCCGCTCATCGATAATCGACTGAGCCATGGAGGGACCGATGCCCGAAAGCGTCTGCAGCTCTGCCGCGCTTGCCGTATTGATGTTTACTAGGCCTTTTGCGCCACTCACGCCCGATGATGCTGAAGCCCCACCATCGACACCGGCTTCCGCAATGGACGCCCGCTGTTCCCCTACCGTTGGAACGTGAATCTTCTGTCCATCGATGACCTTAGATGCCCGATTGAGCCCCGTAACGTCTGCCTCGGGCGCCAGCCCGCCGGCGGCATCAATCGCCTGAGCCACCCGCGCGCCGTCCTTGAGGCGATATACACCGGGCGACACAACGGCGCCATCGACATCGACATAGACCTCTGCCGCGGCAGAAGCCTTAGTCGAAGATCCTTCGGATGTCTTTCCGCTCGAAGCATCGCCGGATCCCGGCTCCACTAACGAGCCCGAACCATCAGTGCGCTCAAACGACACACCGCCGGCACCGCCGCCAAGGTTCGCCATCGCCAAGCCGCTCGCCATCGCAATGACGCCCAGCATCGCCACCACCACTGCCTTATGACCGAGCAGCTTGCCCGCCCAGCGGTCCATCTTTTTGACCCGTTCGTGTTGTTCGCGCTGCGCCATAGCAAAACCTCCCAACAACATCGTGTCAGGAAAAGAGCCCTGCAACAGCCATGCTTCAAAACCGGTTATCGCGGTCAAACCAAAAGCCGACCAAAACCTTGCACAAATCTGTCCATTTATTCAGGCACACGTCAGCAAATGAACACTTAGTCGCAAAATGCCCAGATGGCAAAAAAACGACGATGCAGGCGCATCGTCGGTCTATGCACAAATTTACTCGTGATCTTGGTAAATCTCACGCGGAGCAAGCTCCGAATGTTTGCGTTTTAAGGTCTTAGGCGCCTTATACGTGTTGCTATCGAAGTCGATGTACTCGGTCTGCTTGAGCAGACGCTCGATCATCTCCTCGTGATCGAACAACTCCCAGGCCTCATGCACGGCATCGAGTTTAGCATGCGTCTCGGGACGGCGCGGCATAAACAGCGTGCAGCAGTCGGGAGCGGCCTCAGTCGAGATATCGAACGTACCGATCTCCTCGGCGCGCGCGATGATCTCCTGCTTGTCCGAACCGATGAGCGGACGGAACACAGGGATCTTCACGGCCTCGTTGACGGCCATGATGTTCTCGAGCGTTTGGGAGGCAACCTGCCCAAGTGATTCGCCCGTAACGATGGCCTTGGCACCCTCGATGTGTGCAATGCGCTCGGCAACCGAATACATAATCCGGCGATACATGATCACACGCAAGTTGCTGGGGCAGGTGACCGAAATCTCACGCTGGCAGTCGCCAAACGGGACTACGTACAAGCGGCCGATCTGGACACCCGGTGCAAGCGCACGGATGATGTCCTGCACCAAATACTCGCTCGTATCGGGCGTCTGCGGACGACCGGAGAAATGCACCGGCACGCACACCGCACCGCGACGCTCGAGCATCCAGGTCGCCACCGGAGAATCGATACCCGACGACAGCAGCGTCACGACCTTACCGGCAGAACCCACCGGCAGGCCACCCACGCCGCGCTCGGAACGCGCATACACATAAACGCTGCCCTGGACCACCAACACATGCACCATCGCATCGGGGTCGTGCATTTGAACCTTTTTATCGGGGAAGGCCTCACACAGCACCTCGCCCACCTGACGATTGATATCAATCGAGGTGAGCTCATAGTCGGTGTTGGAGCGCTTGGCGTGCACCTTAAACGAATCGAAGGAACCAAACTCGCGCAGCGCCTTCACGGCGGCGGCGCAGTACTCCTGCGGGTCGCGGTTGGTGTGATACGCCAAAGACACACGAGCAACGCCGGGAACGGTGCGAATGACACGCGCCGCCTCGTCGGCCTGATGCTGGTTAAAGGTCACGAGGATATAACCGGAAATTCGAGACACGGCATTCACGGAAAAGGCGGCCAAGGCCGCCTTGATGTTATCCATGAGGATATGCTCAAAATGTGCGCGGTTCTTGCCCTTCAGTCCAACCTCGTGATAGTGGACCAGGCAGACGCGAGCTGCCATTTAGGCTTCAGCAACCTTGTGGCCGAGCGCCTTCTCGTAACGAGCCTCATCGTAAGAGATGTCGCCATCGACAATCTCGTCCATAGCCATCGAGATAGTATCGGCACCGGAAAGCCCGATGGTGATGTCATCGACATCCTGGACGGCAAGCACGCGATTGTGCTGGCCACGCAGCATGCTATTGATGTCGCAGGCGCGCTTGGAGGCAAGCGAAGCGAGCAGGAAGCGGTTGTGATCGGTCTTCTCCAGAAGATCGTCAATGCAAGGCTTTACAACGGACACGGACCTCAGATCCTTTCATGCATATCGAGAACGCGAACGAGCTCATCGGTCGCGCGGTCGAGATCGTCATTAACCACGACGTCGTCGTAGCGGTCGGCAAGGGCAAGCTCATCGGCGGCGTTTGCCATGCGCAGCTCAATCGTCTCGGGCGTCTCGGTACCGCGACCGACTAGACGCTCGCGGAGCACCTCAAGCGAAGGCGGCTTGATAAAAATCAGCACGGCCTCGGGGAAACGCTCCTTCACCTGCAGGGCGCCCTGGACATCGATCTCCAAAATCAGTGACGCGCCCGAGGCGAGCTTGGATGTGACCTCGCTCACCAACGTGCCGTAGCAGTTACCGTGGACCTCGGCCCATTCAACAAACTCACCGTTTGCCACGCGGCGGTCGAACTCCTCGCGCGTCAGAAAAAAGTAGTTGACGCCGTCGACCTCACCTTTGCGTGGTGCTCGCGTGGTAGCCGAAACCGTCAGGCCCAGGTTCGAGCGGAGCTCGCGCACACGAGTGACGAGCGTGCCCTTGCCTGCGCCTGACGGTCCAGAAATCACAAAGAGCTTGGAATCCTGAACGCTCACTTATTTGGTCAGCTGCTCGAGGAGCTGCTCGCGCTGACGGACGCCGAGGCCCTGGACGCGACGGGTAGCGGAGATACCGAGCTCCTCCATGATCTTGGCGGCCTTGGCCTTGCCATAACCAGGGAGAGACTCGATGAGGGTGGAAACCTTCATGCGGGAAGCGATGGGATCATCGGAGTTGAGCACGGACTCGAGGGACTTCTCGCCCTTCTTGATCTGCTCGCGAAGCTCAGCGCGGGCGTGACGTGCGGCAGCAGCCTTCTCAAGTGCCTGCTTGCGCTGCTCGTCGGTAAGCTGAGGGAGTGCCATTCGAACCTCCAAATAGTTGGGTTATATCTGATGCAGTAATTGGCATTTTAGCACGTCAAACGCACTAAATGCCCAATCGACGGCTCCATAGATTAGACGATACCTACGAAAAGTGCAATATGCGGAGGTCAAAGTTAAGCCCCTGACCTGCGATTCCACACAAAGGGTAGGAAAGTTTTCGCAGGTACAAGGGCAAATTTGTGCTAATGATACCCAAAAGTGGTGACTTGAGGGAATCTTTTAGGCGACGTTTTCGACCAGCTCGGCAACAATAGCGTCAAATGCGGCAACCGGATCGTCGGCACCAGTAATGGGACGGCCCACCACAATGTGGCTTGCGCCACGCTCGATAGCCTGGGAAGGCGTCGCCACGCGAGACTGGTCACCAAGAGGGGCACCCATCGGACGCACACCCGGAGTAACGATCAGGGCATCGGGACCCAGCAGCTCACGCATGTCGTGAGCCTCCATCGGCGAGCACACGATGCCATCGATGCCGTTGGCCTGAGCGAGCTTTGCCAGGCGGACGGCCTCCTCGGCCACAGGCGACTCGACGCCGATCTCGCTCAAGGCATCCTGATTCATGCTCGTGAGCACGGTGATGGCGACGAGCTTGGCGCGGTCCTCGCGTGCCTCCTCGGCACCCTCACGGCAGGCGGCGAGCATAGCACCCGAACCCAAGCCGTGAACCGAAAGCAGGTCGGCACCGGCAAGCGAGGCCGAGCGGGCGGCACCGCGAACCTGATGCGGAATATCATGGAACTTAAGGTCAAGGAAGACCTTAAAACCCAGGTCCTTGAACGTCTTGACGATCTCGGGACCCTCGGCGTAATAGAGCGTCATGCCCACCTTGAGCCAGGCGGCATGGCCCGAAAGCTCATGGGCGAGCTCGAGCGCACGCTCACGGTCGCAGTCGAGGGCGACGATAACACGGTCGCGGGCATCGGTCTCTAGCATTCGAAAGCACCTACCAGCTCGTTGATGTCCTTCACGCCCTGGGACTCAGCCCAAGCCTCGAGCTCATGCGCGATCTTGAGCGAAGCACACGGATCGACAAAGTTGGCCATGCCGACCGACACGCAGGTGGCACCGGCCAGGATAAACTCAGCCGCATCCTCGCCGGTCATGACACCGCCGACACCGTTGATGGGGATATCGACGGCCTGGGCAACCTCCCAGACCATGCGCACGGCGATGTGGTGGCACAGCGGGCCCGAAAGGCCGCCCTTGGGCTTGGCCACGCGGGACTTACGGGTATGGACGTCGATGGCCATACCCTGAATGGAGTTGATGACCGAAAGGCCGTCGGCGCCGGCAGCCTCGAGGGCCTTGGCGATCTCGGCGACGTTGACCGGCGCCATCTTCACGAACAGCGGCTTATCGGTCACCTTGCGGCAGGCAGCCATAACGGAAGAGGCGCCCTCGGGCGTGGAGCCCATGGCGGCACCGCCGGCGGCGATATTAGGGCAGCTCACGTTGATCTCGTAGCCGGCAGCCCAGGGGCACAGCTCGACATACATCTCGAGTGCGCGGACAAACTCGTCAACAGAGTGACCGGCAACCTGGCAGATGACCTGGCAGCCGTCCTTGGAAAGCTGCTCCAGCCAAGGGCCGGACTCACGGGCAAAGGCGGCAACGCCGGGGTTCTGAAGGCCCACCGAGTTGATCATACCGCCGGGGATCTCGGCCATACGGGGTGCGGGGTTGCCGGGCCAGGGCTCGGCAGCGCAGCCCTTAGTGGTGATGGCGCCCAGCTGGGAAACATCAAAGAAGTTCTGGAACTGCCAGCCGTAACCAAAAGTGCCGGCTGCGGTGTTGATGGGGTTTTGCATCTTGACGCCGCCGAAATCGACGGCCATGTTCACGGTACCCACTAGAAGACCACCACCTTGGAAGCATCGAACACGGGGCCGCACATGCAGGCGCCCTTCATACCGTCAACCGTCTCGACGTTACAGGTGTTGCAGGCGCCAAAGCCGCAGCTCATCATGCGCTCAAGCGACACCTCGCAGTACACACCCGCCTCGGCGGCAGCGGCGGCGACCTTCTTCATCATGACGGCGGGACCGCAGCTGGCGACATAGTCGTAGCCACCCTCGCCAAGCAGCTCGGCGGCCGGATCAGAGCAAAAACCATGCGTGCCAAGCGAGCCGTCGTCGGTGCATACATTGACCGTGGCGCCCAACGCGCGGAACTCATCGATACCCACGGCCTTGGACGCGGTGCCAAAGCCCAGGCACACGTCGACGGCCACACCCTGCTCGGCAAGCATGCCCGCCAGGCAGAGCACGGGCGGGACACCGATGCCGCCCGCCACGAGCAGCGCCTTCCTGGTGCGCTCGGGCACAAGCCAGCCGTGGCCGCCAGGGCCCAGCAGATTAGAGGTGGAACCGGGGGCCATCTGCGACAGACGACGGGTGTCGACGCCCACGACGGCGTACCACAGCTCGACGGTACCGGCCTGGGCGTCGGCGCGATAGAAGCTCAGGGGCACGCGAAGCAGCGAGGACGCATCGCCGGGCACGGCAATGTTCACAAACTGACCGGGCTTGAGCGCACTTGCAAGCTTGGGGGCCGAAATAACGAGCGAGAAGATGCCGTCGGCGATCTCCTGGTTCGATACGACCTCAAAGTCGTGCATGCGTGCAGTGGAAGGTGTGGGCATAGACGCTCCAATCCCCCATGCGGTTGCATGGTTCAGGCGAACAGAAAGCGCGGCACCGCAAGGGCACCGCGCACAAAATCGATAAGGCTATGCTAGCAGATGCAGCCGTCGGCGAGCGTCTGCTTGCCGCCAACAAACACATCGGTGGCACGACCGGTGAGCGTGCGGCCGGCAAAACCGGAGTTCTCGGCACGCGACTCGTAACCGTCCTCGCCGACCGTCCAGGTTGCGGTGGGATCGAACACGGTCAGGTCGGCGACAGAGCCCGCCTTGACCTGAACCTGATCGAGGCCCAGAATCTCACGCGGCTTGATGGCCATGAGCTCGACCATGCGGCTCACGCTCATCTTGCCCGTATTGACCAGCTCAGTGAGCACGAGCGACAGCGAAGTCTCGAGGCCAATCATTCCAAAGGGCGCGAGCTCGAACTCGCGGGCCTTCTCCCACGGGGTGTGGGGAGCGTGGTCGGTAACGATAGCGTCGACGGTACCGTCGATGACACCCTGACGGATGGCCTCGGCATCCTCGTCGGTACGCAGCGGCGGATTGACCTTGAGCGAGGTGTTGTAGGTCTCGTCCAGGTCGTTCTCGGTCAGGAACATGTGGTGCGGGGTGGCCTCGCAGGTCACCTGGACACCGGCAGCCTTACCGGCACGCACGAGCTCCAGGCCATGAGCGGTGGAGATGTGCTGGATGTGCAGCTTGGCACCGGTCAGCTTGGCAATCTCGATGTCGCGGGCAATCTGAAGCTCCTCGCCGGCGGCCGGCCAACCCTCGAGGGCCAGACGGGTCGAGACCTTGCCCTCGTTGATCTGGCCGTGGCCGACCAGATCCTCGTCCTGGCAGTGGCTCATAAAGACCTTGCCGAACATCTTGCCGTAGTCCATGCAGCGACGGAGCATGCCCGCGCCCTGCACGCCGCGACCATCGTCAGTGAAGGCGACGGCACCGTGGGCGACCATATCGCCCATCTCGGACATGGCCTCGCCCTTAAGACCGCGGGTCATGGCGCCCGACGGATAGACGCGGCAGTGGCCGACCTCGGCAGCGCGGGACTTGACGAACTCCACGACGGTGCCGTTATCGGTGACGGGATCGGTGTTGGGCATGGCGCACACGCCGGTGAAGCCGCCCTTGGCAGCAGCGCGGGTGCCGCTCTCGATGTCCTCTTTGACCTCGTAGCCAGGCTCGCGCAGATGCACGTGCATATCCACCAGGCCGGGGACGAGATACTTGCCGGAAAGGTCGCGGACCTCGGCTCCCTCGGCGGCGAGGTTCTCGCCGACCTCGGCGATCTTGTCGCCGTCAATCAGGACGTCAACGACACCGTCAAGCTCGACAGACGGGTCGACGACGTGGGCATTCTTAAGAAGCAAGGCCATTATCGGCACCTCCAAGCAGCAGATACAGGATAGCCATACGCACGCAGATACCGGCGTAGACCTGCTCCAGGATGACGGAGCGTTGCGGGTGGTCGGCCATATAGGAGTCGAACTCGACGCCGCGGTTGATGGGGCCCGGGTGGCAGATGATCGCATCGGGCTTCATGAGCTTCTCGCGATCCTTGGTCAGGCCGAAGAGCTTGTGGTACTCGCGAATGGTCGGGAACGGGGCGCCCTCGAGGCGCTCCTGCTGCACGCGCAGCATGTAGACGACGTCCAGCTCGGGCAGGACGGAATCGAGGTCACTCGTCACGTGGTCGCAGCCCAGGACCTCGGGCGCCGGCGGCAGCAGCGTGCCGGGAGCGACGGCGTAGGTCTCGCAGCCCATGATCTTAAGGGCGGGAATCAGCGAGCCGCAGACGCGGGAGTGCGCGATATCGCCGACGACGGCGACCTTCAGACCGTGGAAGTCGCCCTTATGCTCCCAGATGGTGTACAGGTCGAGCAAGGCCTGCGTGGGATGGTTGTGCTTGCCGTCGCCGGCGCAGATGACGCTCGCAGGCGAGTTCTGCGTGACGATATAGGGAGCGCCGGCGTGCTTGTCGCGCACGACGATGCAGTCGATCTTGTAGGCGTTGAGGGTCTCGACGGTGTCGATGAGGCTCTCGCCCTTGACCGTAGAGGTCGAGGAGCCGCCGAAGTTGAGGCTGTCGGCCGAAAGACGCTTCTCGGCAAGCTCGAAGGAGCTACGGGTGCGCGTCGAGGGCTCGTTGAACATGTTGACGATGGTCTTGCCCTTGAGCGTGGGGACCTTCTTGATCGCACGCTCGTTGACCTCGGAGAACGCCTTGGCGGTCTCGAGGATAAGCTTGATGTCCTCTTCGGAGTACTCGGTAATGTCGATCAGGTGCTTATGATTGAACGCCACGGTACTACTCACCTCCCAGCGGCGCGGAGCCCACGCGGGAACCCGGCGCGACGTCGTTGATCTCGACGGCGGTGTGGCCGTCGACTTCTTTCATATATAGGTGCACGTTCTCTTCATGCGACGAGGGAACGTTCTTGCCGACAAAGTCCGGCGAGATGGGGAGCTCGCGGTGGCCGCGGTCGACGAGGACCGCCAGCTCGATGCGGCTCGGACGACCCAGGTCCATGACGGCGTCGAGAGCGGCGCGGATGGTACGACCCGTATACAGGATGTCGTCCACCAGCACGACGCGTTTGCCGTCGACGCTAAAGGGAATGTTGGTGGCGTGGATCGCGGGAGCGAAATTGGTAGCGTAGTCATCGCGGTAGAAGCTGATGTCGAGGCTGCCGAGAGGAACGTCAACGCCCTCGATCTCCTTGATCTCCTCGACGAGCTTCTTTGCCAGAAGGTCGCCGCGCGTGACGATGCCGACCAGAGCGAGGTCTTCACAGCCCTCGTTGCGCTCGAGAATCTCGTGCGCGATGCGGGTCATAGCTCGATTGACGGCGGTCTCGTCCATGATGACCGCCTTGGGGGAAGTCGTGCCCATCGATCTCCTTCCTCACATGTCTTGACTGCTGACACAGTCAAAAAAAATAGATGCCCGACCGCTTAAAGCGGACCAGACACCCACAGGAAGGGCTGCTCTTTGGCAGCTATGTAATTCCATGTGGGTATCTCGTACCCCTTTAATGGTCAAGGTATAGTGTAGCCAACCTCGAGCGTAATTGCGAGCATAAATACAAAGCAATCCATAAACGGGCGCAGGCGCTCCATAAACCTATATATATTTGTGGGACGAACTTGAAAACCTCGGTTCGAGCTGGCATAATCCCCTCTGCTGCACGCAAATCGGATCTACGTCCAGGGCCGTGGCGTGCGCACTATCGCCAAAAGAGGAATATCTCTGTGTAGATTGCGCACAGGGAGCGACTTCTGTGCTATAGTTCAGGCTTGTTTGTTAACGCGACATGTTCGTTTGTCGCCCAAGGAGGGTCAGTTATGTCCAAAGTTTGCGAAGTTTGCGGTAAGCACCCCGTTGCCGGTCGCTCCATCAGCCACTCTCACCGCGTCACCAACCGTAAGTTCCGCCCCAACATCCAGCGCGTCTACGTCGTCGTCGATGGTCACCGTCGCAAGATGAACGTTTGCTCCACCTGCCTCAAGTCCGGCAAGGTTGCGCGCTCCTAAATAAGGTCTTACCAACAAGTACCTCGGACTCTCCGGGTCAAAGACCTCGCGTTCACATAGAACTTACCAAGGGCGTCCTCCCCTACGGAGGGCGCCCTTTTGCACTCATTGGGGACAGACTTACATGAGTGTTTTCACGCATTGGGGACAGACTTAGATGAGCGCTTTCCTAAGCTCGCAGCGCATCGATGAACTCACGGCGTTTCGATCGGCCCCAATCCATACCTCACGCCGCCTCGTTCCAGCCTGTGGTGGCCTTGGTTACGCTCGTAGCGCCGATACCGGTGATACGGGCAATTTGCTTGACCGTGAGATGCGCCCGCCTGAGCCTCAGCAGACACGCATCACGTTCGGGACGAGGCAGGGCCTTGAGCAGCGCAGGATCTATGCTCGGCAACACTTCGTGCGCGACGGCAAGGGCATCCTCATCGGGGATCCGCCGGCGTGGAAGAACCCCCACTGACCAGATGCGCCCAGCAACTTCCTTGAGATGCTCGCAATAGCAACGGGAGCCTCCGACAATATCGAGCATGGGGGCCGCATCGCAGATATCAAAGGGATCATAGCCCAGCTGATATGCCTTGTAGCTTGACCAGCGGTATGCCTCGAGTGAGTCGAGCGCACCTTTCACGGGATTGAGGTGAATATAGTCGAGCAGCTGCACCGCCTGCATGTCCGTCTCAACAGCGACCCGCGAATAGCGATTGTCAAACAGATGGCCCGTTCTTCCCGTTTTCCCATTGAAATACTTAGCATACGCCGTCAGTGCGCACTGCATTGCCTTTGAAAGGTTGTCATATGGGTCATCAACCATCAAATGGAAGTGGTTGTCCATAAGGCACCAAGCCAACACCGCCACTTTATGACGCGCAAACCTGTCCGAGATGTCCGATAAGAAACGATAACGGTCGGAATCATCTTCAAAAATAATCTGTTTGGAGTTGCCACGGTCAAAGACGTGGTAATAGCCGGTGAGCGAAACGGCGCGGGCACATCGGGGCATAGCCTCTCCTTTCAAAACTGTACAGGCAACACCTAAAAGGAGAGACGCAACGCGAAATGCTGAGCCTGTAACCTATTTATATCCAATGAGCGGCAATAACAGGCCCAGAACGGCAAAATGGCAAAACGATGTCTGTCCCAAATGAGTGAAAGCACTCATGTAAGCCTGTCCCCAATGAGCGGGGCGATGCAGCAGAAAGATTGTTTTAGTTGAAACGTTTCATTTTGTTGAAGCGTTTTAGTGTGCCTTTTACAGGAATCTTGCCACTCACCGAATTATTTATTGCTATCATGCAAGGCGTAGGGTAAATCTCCGATCGCAAGGAGACACAAATGGTGAAAAAGTCACCGGAAAACACTACTCCCGCAATTGTGGACAATGTAGAGGCGCTTGAGGCTAAGCTCGCTCAGATGCGAGAGGCCCAGGCGCTTTTTGCTACGTACACGCAGGAGCAGGTCGACAAGATCTTCTACGAGGCCGCCATGGCCGCCAACAAGGCTCGTATCCCGTTGGCGAAGATGGCCATCGAGGAGACCGGCCGCGGCGTTCTTGAGGACAAGGTCATCAAGAACCACTACGCCGCAGAGTACATCTACAACGCTTACAAGAACACCAAGACCTGTGGTGTCCTGGAGCGCGACGAGGCCTACGGCATCACCAAGATTGCCGAGCCCATCGGCATCGTGGGCGCCGTCATCCCGACGACCAACCCCACCTCCACCGCGATCTTCAAGACGCTGATCAGCCTGAAGACCCGCAACGCCATCATCATCTCCCCGCACCCGGCTGCCGCCAAGTGCACCATCGCCGCCGCCAAGCTCGTGCTTGACGCCGCCGTCAAGGCCGGCGCCCCCGAGGGCATCATCGGCTGGGTCGATGTCCCCTCCATCGAGCTAACCAACATGGTCATGCGCGACGTCGACATCATCCTCGCCACCGGTGGCCCGGGCATGGTCAAGGCTGCCTACTCCTCGGGCAAGCCCGCCCTAGGCGTTGGCGCCGGTAACACCCCGGTCATCATCGACGACACCGCCGACGTGCTGCTCGCCGTCAACTCCATCATCCACTCCAAGACCTTCGACAACGGCATGATCTGCGCTTCCGAGCAGTCCGTGACCGTCATCGACAGCATCTATGACCAGGTTAAGGCCGAGTTCCAGAAGCGCGGCTGCTACTTCGTCAAGCAGGGTGCCGAGATGGAGGCCCTGCGTGGCGCCATGTTCAAGAACGGCGCTCTCGATCACCGCATCCCCGGCATGGCTGCCGCCAAGATCGCCGAGCTCGCCGGCATCGAGGTTCCCGCTAAGACCAAGATCCTGATCGCCGAGGTCACCTCCACCGATCCGGCCAAGGAGGAGTTCTCCCACGAGAAGCTCTCCCCGGTCCTGGCCATGTATCACGCCAAGGACTTCCAGGAGGCCGTCGACAAGGCCGAGCACCTGGTGCTCGCCGGTGGCCCGGGCCACACCGCCTCTCTGTACGTGCACCCCGCCCAGGCCGAGAAGATCAGCCTGTTCGAGCACGTCATGAAGGCCTGCCGTATCGTCATCAACACCCCGTCTTCGCATGGCGGCATCGGTGACCTGTACAACTTTGGCATGAAGCCGTCTCTGACCCTGGGCTGCGGCTCCTGGGGCGGCAACTCCGTCTCCGAGAACGTTGGGGTGAAGCACTTGATCAACGTTAAGACTGTGGCCGAGCGCCGTGAGAACATGCTGTGGTTCCGCGCTCCCGAGAAGGTCTACTTCAAGAAGGGTTCCACGCCCGTCGCTCTCGACGAGCTCGGCACCGTCATGGGCAAGAAGCGCGCCTTCATCGTCACCGACCAGTTCCTCTTCAAGAATGGCAACACCCGCGCCATCGAGGCCAAGCTCGACGAGATGGGCATCGCCCACGACTGCTTCTACGACGTCGAGCCCGATCCGTCGCTGCAGTGCGCACGTCGCGGCGCCAAGCAGATGGCTCTCTTTGAGCCGGACGTCATCATCGCCGTCGGCGGTGGCTCCGCTATGGACGCCGGCAAGATCATGTGGATGATGTACGAGCACCCCGAGTGCAAGTTTGAGGACATGGCCATGGACTTCATGGACATCCGCAAGCGTATCTTCACCTTCCCCGAGATGGGCAAGAAGGCCTACTTCGTCGCCGTCCCGACCTCTTCGGGTACCGGCTCCGAGTGCACGCCGTTCGCCATCATCACCGACAAGGAGACCGGCATCAAGTGGCCGCTTGCCGACTACGCGCTGCTCCCCAACATGGCTATCGTCGACGCCGACAACTGCATGACCGCCCCGCGCGGCCTGACCGCTGCCTCCGGCATCGACGTCATGACCCACGCCATCGAGTCCTATGTCTCCATCATGGCTTCCGACTACACCAAGGGCCTCTCCGAGCGCGCTGCCAAGCTCGTTTTCGAGAACCTGCCCTCCAGCTTCGAGAACGGCGCCAAGGACCCGCACGCCCGCGAGGAGATGCACAACGCCTCATGCATGGCCGGTATGGCCTTCGCCAACGCCTTCCTGGGCCTCAACCACTCCATGGCCCACAAGCTCGGCGCCTTCCATCACCTGCCCCACGGCATCGCCAACGCCATCATCCTGACGCGCGTCATGCGCTACAACGCCGCCGAGGCTCCCGTCAAGATGGGCACGTTCTCCCAGTATCCTTACCCCAACGCGCTGCACAACTACGCCGAGATGGCCAAGTACTGCGGCATCGAGGGCAGGGACGACAAGGAGGTCTTCGAGAACTTCATCACGAAGCTCGAGGAGCTCAAGGACTTCATCGGCGTCAAGAAGACCATCGCCGACTACGGTGTTGACGAGCAGTACTTCCTCGACACCCTCGACGAGATGACCGAGCAGGCATTCAACGACCAGTGCACCGGCGCTAACCCGCGCTACCCGCTCATGAGCGAGATCAAGGAGCTCTACCTGGACGCCTACTATGGCCGCGAGCCCCAGGACTACGCCGTCTGCTAGTCTTTAGCACGGTTATTTGCGGCGGGGGTGCACGGGTGTACGCACGCCCCCGCCGTTGCTTCTATCGCATCGTTGAAAGGATGCAATCATGCTGCTTCCCGATTCCAAGACCGAGCTCGTCCGTCGTGGCAACAAGGTCGTTTACGACCTGGGCGACAAGATTGTCAAGGTCTTTAACGAGACCAAGCCCGTCTCCGACGTGTTCAACGAGGCTTTGAATCTTGCCCGCATCAATGAGTGCGGCATCCGCAGCCCCAAGGCGCTCGAGGTTTCTCAGCTCGAGAACGCCAACGGCTGGGCGCTTGTGACCGAGAAGGTTGCTGGCACCACCCTCGCCGACAAGATGACTGCCGAGCCCCAACGCTTTGGTGAGTACCTCGAGATGTTCGTCGACCTCCAGATCGAGATCCACGGCTACACCTCCCCGCTGCTCAACCGTCAGCGCGACAAGTTCGCCCGCATGATCGACAGCCTTGATCAGCTCAATGCCACCACGCGCTACAACCTTCAGGAGCGTCTGGACGGCATGACCAAGGAGTTCAAGGTCTGCCACGGCGACTTCAACCCCTCCAACGTCATCGTTGGCGACGACGGTCAGCTGTACGTCTGCGACTGGGCACATGCCACCCAGGGCTCCCCTGCTGCCGACGTTGCCACCACCTACCTGCTCTTTGCCCTCAGCAGCAAGGACCAGGCCGAGGCCTACCTGGAGCTCTACTGCGACCGCGCCGACATGCCTATGCAGGTCGTGCGTCAGTGGACGAGCATCGTCGCCGCTTCCGAGCTCGCTCGTAAGCGCAACGTGAACGATGAGTTCCTTAAGAACTGGATCGACGTCGTCGATTATCAGTAATATCTGAGCGATTTATTTCGCATCGGAGGCACAAAAGGGAAACCCCGCAGCTCGCATGGGCCGTGGGGTTTTCCTTTTAGATATCGAGGATGCCACAAGATAAAAGGACGGCCCCACATCTCCCCGATCTGGAGAAATGCGGGGCCGTCCCGTATATCGAACTACAAGCGAAATCGCCGATTAGCGGCGGGCAGCCTTAACAAGCTCGGCAACCTTGGCGACGATCTCGTCAATCGCCACGTCCTCGCGATCGCCCGTGGCACGGTCCTTGAGCTCAACGGTGCCATTCTTAAGACCGCGCTTGCCCAAAACCACCTGATACGGGAAGCCCATGAGGTCGTTATCGGCAAACTTAAAGCCGGGACGCTCATCGCGGTCGTCGACGACGACCTCGATACCCTCGGCGCACAGACCGTCGACGATCTGCTCACAAACGGTAGCGCACTCCTCCTTCTTGGGATCGAGCGGAATCACCGCGACCTCGTACGGGGCAACGGAGACCGGCCAGACGATACCGTGCTCATCGTTGTGCTGCTCCACGACGGCAGCGAGCGAGCGGGACACACCCACGCCGTAGCAACCCATGATAAGCGGCTTCTCCTTGCCGTCCTCGTCCATAAAGGTGGCACCCATGGCCTCGGAATACTTGGTGCCCAGCTGGAACACCTGGGAGACCTCGATACCGCGAGCAGCGGAGAGCGGCTTGCCGCAGTGCGGGCAGGGATCGCCGGCGACGACGGTGACCAGGTCGGCCCACTCATCGACGGTAAAGTCGCGCTCGGGGCAGGCACCGGTAAAGTGGTAGTCGACCTCGTTGGCGCCACAGGCCCACTGCTTAGACTCACGCAGGCTCTCGTCGCACACCAGACGGATGCCCTCGGGCAGGTTAACCGGTCCGATAAAGCCCTTATGCAGACCGTAGGTCTGGAGTTCCTCGTCGGTCATCATGCGATAGCCCTTGCCAAAGACGTGCTCGGCCTTGCAGTCGTTGAGCTCATGATCGCCCGGGACAATGGCCACGACAGGCTTGCCCTCAGCGTCGATGAGTGCCAGCGACTTGCGCGTGCCGTTCTCGGGGAAGCCGAAGAACTTTGCAACTGCCTCGATGGTGCCCATGCCCGGGGTCTCGACCTTGGTGAGCGTACCGTCGCCGGGGCCCTCGGTCACGACAACCTTGGTGCTTGCCGCCTCGTCGTCAGCAGCAAAGCCACAATCGTCGCAGTAAACCAACGAAGCCTCGCCGGCGTCAGCAAGAGCCATGTACTCGACGGAGGTGTCGCCACCGATCTCACCGGAATCGGCGACAACGGGCAGAGCCTTGATGTAGCAGCGCTCGCAGATATTGGCGTACGCCTGCTTCATCTTGTCGTACTCCTCCTGCAGGCTCTCCTGCGTAGCGGAGAAGCTGTAGGCGTCCTTCATGATGAACTCGCGACCGCGCATTAGGCCAAAGCGGGGACGGAACTCGTCGCGGAACTTATCCTGGATGTGATAGAGATTCACCGGCAGCTGCTTGTAGGAACGCAGTTCATTTCGTACCAGGGCGGTCACGGTCTCCTCGTGCGTGGGGCCCAGCACAAACTCACGACCGTGACGGTCATCAAAGCGCACGAGCTCCTTGCCATAGGCATCGATGCGGCCGGACTCACGCCACAGCTCGGCATCGACCATAATGGGCATCATGAGCTCCTGGGCACCGGCAGCGTCCATCTCGTCACGCACGATATTCTCGATCTTGCGGATCGAGCGCCATGCGAGCGGCAGATAGGAATAGAGACCGGCGGCCTCCTTGCGAATCATGCCAGCACGGAGCAGCAAGCGGTGGCTGGCGAGCTCAGCGTCGGCCGGATCCTCTTTGAGCGTCGGAGCATACAGCTTAGACATATACATTGCTCGAGTCATTTATTTCTCCTCAATTAGCTTGTCGACCTCGGCCATCAGCGCGTCGACAATTTGATCCTCAGCTACTTTACCAATGATCTGGCCGTGCGAAAAGAGCAGGCCCTGACCTCGTCCACAGGCAACCCCCAAGTCGGCATCAGAAGCCTCGCCGGGGCCATTGACCGCACAGCCCATCACAGCGATCGAAAGCGGCGCGGAGTAGTTCTTGAGCCGCTCGGTAACCTCCTCGGCGATTGCGATGAGATTGACCTGGCAGCGCGCACATGTGGGGCACGAGACAATCTCGGGGCCACGACGACGCAGGCCCAGCGACTGCAGAATACCCCAAGCGACCGGCGGCTCCTCAACCGGATCGGCCGTAAGCGAGACGCGCATGGTGTCGCCAATGCCCTCGGAGAGCAGGATGCCCAGTCCCACCGAGCTCTTGATGGTGCCCTGCAGCTTGGTACCGGCCTCAGTCACACCCAGATGAAGTGGAACATGGGGAATCTCGCGCGACAGGGCACGATAGGTATCAAGCGTCGTCTGTACACTATGGGCCTTGGCGGAAAGCACGATGTTGGTAAAGCCGCGGTCCTCAAAGTGCCGCACAAAGCGCTCACTCGACATCACGAGCTTCTCGGGCTGCGTAAGCTCGCCGCGCTCGGCGATATCCTGCTCGAGCGAGCCGGCGTTGACACCGATGCGAATCGCACAGCCCGCAGCGCCGGCGGCGTCGATGACGGCATCGACCTTAGCCCAATCGCCGATATTACCGGGATTGATGCGCAGCTTGGCGGCACCAGCCTCGACGGCGCCGATGGCGAGCTTATGGTTAAAGTGAATATCGGCAACGATTGGCACCGGAGACTCGGCACAGATGGTACGGAAGCCCTCGAGCGCGGCTTCGGTGGGTACACTCACGCGCACGATATCGCAGCCCGCCTGCGCCAAAGCGCGGACCTGCCCAAGCGTTGCCTGAGCATCGGCGGTATCGGTGCAGGTCATAGACTGGACCACGACCGGCGCGCCGCCGCCGATCTGCACCCCGCCCACATGCACGGGGCGCGTCAGCTCGCGCGGCAAAGAATGGGATAGAGACAATCCAAGCACTCCCCTACAGAATAAATCGAAGGATGTCGGAACGAAGCATATAGACAAACAGCAATGCGAAGAGCGCGACGCCCACATAGCTCACGATCGTCTGGACCTTGAGCGGCAGCTCGCGGCCAGCAATCTTTTGAATGATCTCAATTAGCAGCTTGCCGCCGTCGAGCGGGGGGATGGGCAGCAAGTTCATAAAACCCAGCGAGAACGAAATGAGCGCGGCAAACGACAGGAACGTTACGGGGCCGGCAGCAGCCGCCTGCGAGGACATGACGCTGATGCCCACGATCGATGAGGACTGGTCGAGAATCTCCATCGTATGCTGCGGCTGGAGTAGGCGAATAACGCCATCCGCGGTCTGCACAACATAGGAGAATGACAGACGTGCCGAGGTGATGGGGTCCAAACGGACTACCTGCGTAGAGGCATAAACGCCCAGACGTTCATCCTCTTTGAGTGCGACCGAGGTCGAGCACTGCTTGCCATCGCGCTCATACTCAATAGCAATATCGTCCTTACCGGCGGCCTTACCGATGGCATCGTAGACGTCCATCCAAGTGGAACATGAGACACCGTCAACCGAAAGGATCGCATCACCGGACTCGATACCCGCCCTGGCGGCAATAGACCCCTCGTCAACCTGACCGATCACGTTAGTATCGATCGGCACGGTGACACCCGCAATGGAATAGATACTCATAAGGAGCAAAAAGCCCGTCAAAATATTGACAATAATGCCCGCGAGCAGCATAAAGGCACGCTTGAGAAAGCCTTGGCCAAGATAGGTGTGCGAACGTTCTTGCGCAAGGAACTCGGCCTCGCCGCACGGCAGCTCCCACACATCGCCCTCGGCAGTTGAATGTTCGCGATCGAAACGGCGACCGTCAAAGGTGGTATAGCCTGCCGTGTCTCGCGGCAGCGTCTGATACTTGGTGGGATAGTAGCTCGGCGAGGGCTTCTCCCCTTCCTCATACCAGGGTGCGATGGAGCCCCAGCCCAGCAATAGGGCGCATGCCTCGAGCACATCCTCCTCGGAAAGCTCGAGCTCGACAGCAAGGTCGGCCACGGTCACGCGACCGTGACGATAGATAGCCGCGAGCACGCGATCGGCGCACGAAACGTCGGTCGGGTCCATACCGCAGATGGCAGCGTAGCCACCCAGCAGCAGCGGGGTCACGCCAAACTTGGTTCCAATGCGACGCGACGTGTAATGGATGTCAAAGCGGCACGGCAGGCCCAAAAAGAACTCGGTCACACGGACGCCGCAGGCACGAGCCGCCAAAAAGTGGCCGCCCTCGTGCAAAAACACGAGGACGGAAAGCATCAGCAGGCCCCAAAAGACCGATGAGAGAACGCTCAGAACAGTATCCATAAAACGAAAAAGTAATCCTTATGGGTTAGAAACGGGTTGCGGCGAGCACCTGCGCAGCTTTTTCACGCGCCCACGCATCAATGTCGCGAAGCTGCTCAAACGCATCGACCGCCTGCATATCGTGGGCATCCATGCAGGATTCCACAATGCGATCGATATCGGTAAAGCTGCAGCCATCGTGCAGGAAGGCATCGACGGCGACCTCGTTGGCGGCATTGAGCACGCACGGCATGGTGCCACCCGTCTTGCCGGCACGCTCGGCCAGTGCCAGACAGCGGAAGGTATCCATGTCGGCAGCATCAAACGTGAGCTGCCCCAACTCGCGGAAATCGATACGAGGCGCCGGGGTATCCCAACGCTCGGGATACGAGAACGCGAACTGGATGGGAATACGCATGTCGGAAGCACCGAGATGCGCCATCACGGAGCCGTCGGCGAACTCGACCATAGAGTGAATCTTAGACTGACGCTGCACGACCACGTTAATGAAATCGAGGTCGCAGTTAAACAGATGCATGGCCTCAATGCGCTCCAGACCCTTGTTCATGAGGGTAGCGGAGTCAATGGTGATCTTGGCACCCATGGCCCACGTGGGATGTGCGAGGGCATCGGCACGCTTCACGCAATCGAGCTCGTCGCGCGTGCGGCCAAAGAACGGACCGCCCGAGCAGGTGAGCCAAATACAATGAGCCTCGCGCGGGTTCTCCCCCAGATAGCACTGGTAGATGGCGGAGTGCTCAGAGTCGACTGGAATAAGCTGGCCCGGTTGCGCCAACGGCATAAGCAAGTCGCCACCGACGACGAGGGACTCCTTGTTGGCAAGGGCAAGGCGCTTATTTGAGGTCAAGGCCGCATGGCTCGCCTCGAGACCGGCGGCACCAACAATAGCGACGAGCACGCAGTCGACATCGTCGCGACGCGCGAGCTCGCAAACCGCCTGCGCGCCAACGCCGAGCTTCGTTCCCTCGGGCAACTCCTGCAGCACGGCGTCATCGCCATGAGCGACATCGGCCACGGCAACCGCCGGAACCGAAAACTCGCGGGCAGCGGCAACGAGCTCCGAGGTGCTGGAATTAACGGACAGCGCCGTCACCTGTAGACGATCGGCATGCTGGCGGCACACATCGAGCGCCTGGGTGCCGATAGAGCCCGTACAACCCAGGATGGCAACACGGAGGCGTCCATCGGGGCCATACGTCGTCTGGAATGACATTACAGCACGCCTCCGATCATCAAAAGCAGCTGCGCGGTAATGCAGCCAAAGATAAGCGAGTCGCTACGGTCAAGCATACCGCCATGGCCCGGGATAAGATTGCCGGAATCCTTGACGCCCACGCCACGCTTGATGCGTGACTCGATGAGGTCGCCGATAACGCCCAGGACGGACACGACCACGCCGCACAGCAGCGCATAGGGCAGGCTGAGCTTGTAGAAGTGCGTCGCCCACAGGATGAGCCAAATCAAAACCGAGCCCAGGACGCCACCAACAAACCCCTCCCAGCTCTTTTTGGGAGAGATCTTGGGAACCATCTTGTGTTTGCCGATACGGCTACCCACGATGTAGGCAAACGAATCGGAGACCCAAAGGGACGCGCAAACGCCCACCGAAAGCAGAGCGCCGGCAAAACCGGGCACGGAATCGCGCAGCAGCACGATAGCCGACAGCATAAAGCCAGTGTAGATGGGACCCATGAGCGTCACGGCCACATCAGAGATGCGGGTACGCGGCGACCAGACATACCAAATGCCCACCGCGAGCATCAGGGCAAAAAGCAGGGCATTCAACAACATCGAATCGCCCAACGCCGACAGCGGAAAGAGCACGGCGGCAGCGATACCCATGCGCTCGTTCGCCATCTTGCCATCGAGCCTTGTCATACGGAAAAATTCATAGCAGCACAGACCGCTCATGACGGAAACAAAGATGGCCGTGGGCACGATACCCAAAACCAGGCACAGGATAAAGACGACGGCGTAGACGATACCGGCGGCGGCACGGGTAATAAAGCCCGCCAGCCACGAACCGGTGCCGCTCTTCACTGCAGGCGCTCCCGCAGCGGCAGCTTTGCACGCAGGCGTCTTGGGAGCAGATCCCTTGGGACGATCGGACACGATTAAGCCTCCTCGGTCTTGCTCAGTCCACCAAACCTACGGTCACGGCCCTGATAGGCCAAAATGGCGTCGACAAGGCCCCAGCGATCAAAGTCGGGCCAATAGGTATCGGTGACGTAGAACTCGGAATAAGCCACCTGCCACAGCAGATAGTTCGAAAGGCGCAGCTCACCAGAGGTGCGAATCACAAGCTCAGGATCGGGAAGACCGGCGGTATAGAGGTGGGAAGCAACCATGTCATCATCAATTGCGGCAGGATCGATCTTACCGGCGGCAGCGTCGAGCGCAATCTGACGGACAGCGCGGGTAATCTCGGCACGCGCGCCGTAGTTGACGGCAAGCGCCAGCGTCATACCGGTGTGATCGGCGCACTCGGCAAGACCGCGTTCAAAAACGTCGCGGGTCTTCTTGGGCAGCGCGGAAATGTCACCCAAAAAGACGACGCGCACGTTTTCGCGCTTCAGAAGCGGCAGCTCGTCGATAAACGTCTTGGCAAACAGGTGCATCAAGACGTTGACCTCATGCTGCGGGCGGTTCCAGTTTTCGGTAGAAAACGCATAGGCCGAAAGCACGTCGACGCCCAGACGCACGCAGGCGGTAATAATCTCGCGAAGGGAGACGATACCCGCCTTGTGGCCCTCGGTGCGTGCAAGACCGCGCGATGTGGCCCAACGACCGTTGCCGTCCATGATGCACGAGATATGGTGCGGAATGTTATTGAGGTCAAGGTCGGAAAAACCGACGCCCACAGGGGCGTCGGCAAAGTACTCGACCAGTTTATGCTCGTCGTATTGCACCTTAGATCTCCATGACCTCGGCTTCTTTTTCCTTCAGAAGCTCCTCGACCTTGGCGACATACTCATCGGTGTGCTTCTGGACCTTGGCCTGCTCGCGACGGACATCGTCCTCGGTGAGCTCCTCATCGCGCTCGAGCTTGTTGTTGAAGTCGCGACGGATGTTACGGATAGACACCTTGGCCTGCTCAGCGTACTCGCGGCACTCCTTGACGAGCTCGCGACGGCGCTCCTCGGTGGGAGCCGGGAACGGCAGACGAACGACGGTGCCATCGGAGTTGGGGGTAATACCCAGATCGGAAGCGCCGATGGCCTTGACGATAGCGTTGATGAGCGCCTTGTCCCACGGCTCGATGAGCAGCATGTGGGCCTCGGGGGTCTTTACAGCGGCAACCTGCGTGACCGGCGTGGGAACACCGTAATAATCGACGGTGATGTCGGACAGAATGTTAGCGTTGGCGCGACCGGTACGGACCTTGGAGAAGTTATGCTTGAGGGACTCGAGCGACTTGTCCATGTGGGCGGTGATGTTCTCTGCCATGCTTAATCCTCCTGATAGACGAGCGTGCCGACGGGCTCACCCGAAAGCGCGCGCTTGACGGTGTCCTCGCCATCGATGTTGAGGACCAAAAGCGGCATACGGTTATCCTGGCAAAGTGCCGTAGCCGTGGAATCCATGACCTGCAGACCGCGGACGAGAACCTCGTGATAGGTAATCTTGTCAAACCGGACGGCGTCGGCACACTTGACGGGATCCTTGTCGTAGATGCCGTCAACCTTGGTGGCTTTAATCAGAATCTCGGCGCCGATCTCGCACGCACGAAGAGCCGCGGCGGTGTCGGTCGTAAAGTACGGATTGCCCGAACCGGCGGCAAAAATAACGACGTTGCCCTTGGAAAGGTGATTGATGGCGCGACGGCGAATATAGGGCTCGCAGATCTCGTTCATCTGGATAGCGCTCATCACGCGGCAGGGAACATCGTTATGCTCGAAGGCATCCTGCAGGGCAAGCGCGTTCATAACGGTTGCCAGCATGCCCATGTAGTCGGCCTGAGCACGCTCCATGCCACCGGCAGCGCCGGCCATGCCGCGGAAAATATTGCCACCGCCGACAACGACGCCGACCTCATGACCAACGGCGAGCAGCTCCTTGACCTGCTTGGCAAGATGGTCGGTAACCTTGGGGTCAATGCCATATTGGCCGTCGCCCATCAGTGCTTCGCCGGAAAGCTTCAGAAGCACGCGTTTATATCGGATGTCGGACAAAGCGATCCTCCTTTAATTAGACTTTTAATATGATAACAAAGGCTTAACGGGGAGCCATGAAAAAGCAGGCTGTGAGTAAAACCCACAGCCTGCTCATTACCAGCTACAAGAGCTTATTTACTCGCCACGGACCAGACGGTCAAAGGCAACGACGGTAATGGTGTCGCCGAGCTCCTTGGAGACCTGCTCAGCGTACTTCTTGATGGTGAGGGAGCTGTCCTTGATGAACTCCTGCTCGGTGAGCACGGACTGCTTGTAGAACTTCTCCAGACGGCCGACAGCCATCTTCTCCTGAATGGCCTCGGGCTTGCCGGACTCGGCAGCCTGAGCCATGTAAATCTGCTTCTCGTGCTCGACGGTCTCGGCCGGAACCTGATCGCGGGTAGCGCAGATCGGGGCGACGGCGGCAACCTGAAGGGCAACGTCGTGAGCGAAGGTCTTGAAGGACTCAGCCTGAGCGGTCTCGGCCTTCTCGAAAGCGAACTCGACGAGGACGCCAATCTTACCACCCATGTGGATGTAAGAAGCGAGCGCGCCGTTCTCGGCCTTGCGGGCGGCGAAACGGGAGATCTTCATGTTCTCGCCCATGATGTGAATCATCTCGGTGAGCTCGGAGGAAACGGTCTCCTCGCCCATCGGCTTCTCGAGCAGAGCGTCGACGTCAGCAGGCTCGGTGGTAGCGACAACCTCAGCGACCTTGGAAGCAAAGCCGGTGAACTTGGCGTTGGAGCCAACGAAGTCGGTCTCGCAGGAGAGCTCGAGCAGAGCGCCGGTCTTGCCATCCTCGGAGACGAACGCGGCGACAGCGCCCTCGTTGGTCTCACGGCCAGCCTTCTTGGCGGCCTTGGCAAGGCCGTTCTTACGCAGAACGTCGACAGCGGCGTCCATGTCGCCGTCAGCCTCGACGAGAGCCTTCTTGCACTCCATCATCGGGGAGTCGGTCATCTCGCGGAGCTGCTTGACCATAGCGGCGGTAATCTGGGCCATTGTGGTTCCTTTCAAAGAGATGAAAAAGAATTAACTAAGACTGATTTACTCGGCCTTGGGTTCAGCGGCCATCTCGGCCTCGGAGACCTGCTCCTTGCCGGAGCCAGCGAGGCAGGCGTCAGCCATGAGCTCGCACATAAGGGTGACAGCGGAGATAGCGTCATCGTTGCAGGGGATGCCGTACTCGACCTCGTCGGGATCGGAGTTGGTGTCGATCAGAGCGACGACGGGGATGTTCAGGCGCTGGGCCTCCTTGATGGCGTTCTCCTCGCGCTTGGTGTCGATGACGAAGAGAGCCTGGGGCAGACCCTTCATGTCGCGGGCGCCACCGAGGTTGGTCTGGAGCTTGGTGAGCTCCTTGCCGAGCACAGCCTGCTCCTTCTTGGGGAGCACTGCCATGCGGCCGTCATCGACCATGGCCTCGAGCTCCTCCATGCGGTTGATGCGGGAGCGGATGGTGACGAAGTTGGTCAGCATGCCGCCGAGCCAACGCTGGTTGATGTAGGGCATGTTGGCGCGCTCAGCAGCGTTCTTGACGGCCTCCTGAGCCTGCTTCTTGGTGCCGACGAACAGCACGTTGCCACCCTTGGCGACGTTCTTGACGAAGGTGTAGGCCTGGTCCGCGTCGAGGATGGTCTGCTTGAGGTCGAGGATGTAGATGCCGTTGCGCTCACCGAAGATGAACGGCTTCATCTTGGGGTTCCAGCGACGGGTCTGGTGACCGAAGTGGCAGCCGGCCTCGAGCAGGGTGCGGATATTAATCTTGGTAGCCATGTTAAACCTCCTGTGGTTTGCCTCCGCGCGGGGTCATCCTCCAAAACCAACCCGGACATGTGCTACCAAAGCCCGGGCACCACGGTATGAAGTAGCCGCGCGTGTGTGATAAAAACCTGTTGCCGTGAAGCAACCCGATGAATGATAGCAGGAATGCATCTTCCTGCCAACCCGCAATCAAAACCACACACCTGAGTGCGGCGCAGGACGTCCCAGCCACTATTCGCCGCGGGGATGGGCTTGAGCCACGGCCCGCTTAAGCCGATCGGGCGTGAGATGCGTGTAGATCTGCGTCGTGGACAGGCTCGCATGACCCAGCAGCTCTTGAACCGAGCGCAGGTCCGCACCGCCCTCGAGCAAGTCGGTCGCAAAGGTATGGCGCATCGCATGCGGGGCGATGTCGGCCGGAATGCCGGCGAGCGTCGCCAGCGTATGGAACCGCCGCCTGAGCATGGCGGCGCTCATGCGATTGCCGCGCGCCGATATAAGCAGCGGATGCACGCCGTTTGCGCCGTCGCTTCGCCTTGCCTGCGCAAGGAGCTCCGGCCTCCCCTCCTCTATATAGAGACGGGCCGCCTCGAGAGCACGCCGATAGAGCGGCACAATACGCTCCTTGCTCCCCTTACCCCAAAGTCGCAACGTTCGCTCGGACCAAGCGATGGACTCCACATTGAGCGCCGCGAGTTCAGAGATGCGGGCGCCGGAGGCATAGAGCAGCTCGAGCATCGCCGCATCGCGCAATCCCGCGGGAGTTGAGGTATCGGGGGCTTTGAGGAGCGCCTCCACCTGTTGGTTCGTCAGCACACCGGGCAGATCACGCGGGAGCTTGGGCGAGGATATCGCCGAGACCGCATCGCCCTCAACGATCCCCTCGGCAGCCATCCATCGATTAAGTGAGCGAATGGCAGACAAGTGCGCCGCAAGGGTCCGAGCCGCCACCTGGTCACGCGACAGCTCGGCCAAATAGGAGCGAACCGTCCGTACGTCGGCGGCACGCGCATCGACGCCTTCGCGCTCGCACCATGAAGCGAAACGCTCCAGCCGCGAAGCGTAGGCGGTCACCGTGTTGGGAGCGAGCCCTTCGACGCGAGCAATATAGGCGATGAACGAGTCGATGGTGTCGTACAGGTCAAAGGCTATGACCGGTCGCCTCCAAACAGATCGGGGCGAGTGGCCAGATAGGCATCAAGAGCTTCGAGCGCACGGTCCGCATAGGCCTGGTAGCGGTCGCGCTTACTGCGGCGCTTGCCGTCCTCGAGCGGTGGCACGAGGCCAAAGTTGACGTGCATGGGCTGATAGCCCACGGTGGCAGGATCGGTCGCATAGCCCACGAGCGCACCCAGGGCGCCCACGCGCGGCAGCTCAACAGGCTCCGCCTCGATTGCCTCGGCATAGGTGTTGAGCGCGGCGAGCAGACCGGTCGCCACGGCCTCCATATAGCCTTCGGTGCCGGTGATCTGGCCGGCAAGGCGCACGCTCGTACCGGGCACGGCAAAGGTGCCATCGAGCACGTGCGGGGCGTCGACAAAGGTATTGCGGTGCATGACACCGTAGCGGAAGAACTCGGCGTTCTCCAGGCCCGGCACCATATGGAAGACGCGCTTCTGCTCGCCAAAGGTCAGGTTGGTCTGGAAGCCCACCAGGTTATAGGCAGTCTTCTCCTTGTTCTCGGCACGCAGCTGAATCGCTGCCCAGGGGCGACGTCCGGTACGCGGGTCGGTGAGGCCGACGGGCTTCATGGCGCCAAAGCGAATGGCGTCCTTGCCGGTGCGCGCAACCTCCTCGGCAGGCTGGCATGCCTGGAACAGATCGCCGCCCTCAAAGTCCTTGAGCACCACGCGGTCGGCCGTGGTGAGCGCCTCGATAAAGGCCTCGTACTCTTCCTTGTTGAGCGGGGCATTGAGGTAGTCGCCACTCCCCTGTTCCTCGTAGCGCGACTGCGAGAACAGCACGTCCATATCAAGCGTGGAGGCATCGACGATCGGTGCCGCGGCATCGAAGAACGCAAGGGCGTCGCCACCGACGAGCTTCATGACCTCTTCGCTCAGCGCCGGCGAGCACAAGGGGCCGGCGGCAATGACCACATGGCCCTCGGGAATCTCCGTGACCTCGCCGTGAATGATCTCGATATTAGGACGGGCGGCAACCTCGGCCTCGACAAGCTCGGAAAACTTGACACGGTCGACCGCCAGGGCACCACCGGCGGGAACAGCCGCGCGACGGGCGCAATCGAGCAGGACCGAGCCCATGCGCTCAAGCTCGGCCTTCAGCAAACCAGCCGCAGAGTCCGGACGGGTCGACTTAAACGAATTGGAGCAGACGAGCTCTGCCAGGTGATCGGTATGGTGGGCCGGGGAGCTCACCTGGGGGCGCATCTCGCACAGCTTTACGGCGAACCCGCGGTCTGCCAGCTGGATCGCGCATTCCGAACCCGCCAAACCGCCACCGATAACCGTCACCTGATCGAACCGCATCTGCAAACACCTTTCTAATTGACACGTTTTCCATTGTGACCGAAGGGGGTCTGGGCGTGAAGGGCAAACTTGGAGGGCGCATACCTTCCATCCATCATGCGCTCGATAAGACCCTCGAGCTCAAGCGAACCCAGGAGTTTGAGTACGCCGACGGCATCGAGCGAGACGAGCGCCGCGATGTCATCGACCTTGAGCGGAGAGGCGATGAGCGCATGCATCACGGTCTGCTGTGTTGGATCCAAGTCGGCAATACCGGGAGCATCGGGGCGCGAGTAGCGCAGGGTGCCGTAGATGCGTGAAATAGCCATCTCGATAGATTCCTCGTCGATGATGCAGCAGGCACCGTTCGCAATGAGGTAATTCGTGCCACGCGACTCGGGCGATAAGATCGACCCCGGCACGGCAAGAAGTTCGCGCCCCAAATCCATAGCAGCCTCGGCTGTAGAAAACGTCCCGGAAGGCATACCCGCCTCGGATACAAAGAGGGCTTGCGACAGGGCCGCGATCACGCGATTGCGGCGCGGAAAGGCAAACTTGCGCGGACCCATGCCCCACGGAGAGATCGACACGATCGCGCCACCCGTATCAAGCGTGCGAGTAATAAGCCCCGCGCTCGAACGCGGGTAAACCACGTCGGCGCCCGTCCCCAGCACCACGACGTGTTTGCCGCCGGCGTTGACCGCAGCCCAACCCGAGGCCTGGTCACAACCGACCGCGCCGCCCGAAACAACCGTCACTCCCGCCTCGACCGCCACCTTTGCCGCAAGCTCTGCCACGGCAAGACCATACGGAGAAGCCTTGCGCGCGCCGATAATGGAGAGCGCAGGCGTCGAAAGCACCTCGGGATTGCCGCGCACAAAGAGCGTCTGGGGTACATCAGAAAGCTCCAAAACGGTCTCGGGATACAACGCGTCACCTGGATGCAGCTCGAAGGTCCCCTCAGCCATCATTGGTCCCTCCTTCCCTGGTACATCGCCGCCTCGAGCACGTGATCCTGCGTCACCTGCTCGCTCTCGGCGACGTCGGCGATGGTACGCGCGATACGCACCAGGCGCACGATGCCGCGGCCCGTGAGATGCGTGCGCTTTGACAGGCCGAGCACACACTTCTCCGCCGCATCATCGAGCTCAAAGGTCGAAACGACGCCGTCAATGGACCGCGTCTCATCATCCTCGGCCTCGGCGTCCGCATCGTCCATACGGGATTCGCGCCAAGCGCGAAAAGCACGACCGCGCAAAACGTAGTCACGCAACTCGGCCGACGACATACCCTCCGCACCCTCGATAATCACTTGGGGGTCGGGACGGGTCACATCGATCATCATGTCGATACGGTCGGCCAAAGGACCGCGCAGCTTTGCCCGATAGCGCTCCACCATCGATGCCGAGCAGCGGCATGGCACCTCGCGATCGCCCAAAAAGCCGCAGGGGCAGGGATTGCTCGCGGCCAGCAGCTGAAAGCGCGACGGGAAGGTAAAGGCCCCGTCGACGCGTACGATCCTCACATAGCCGCGTTCGATGGGCTGACGCAGCGTCTGCAGCACACCCGTGGGAAACTCGGCAAGCTCGTCCAAAAAGAGCACCCCGCCATGAGCCAGGCTGATCTCACCCGGATGCACCGGGCGTCCCCCGCCGATAAGGCCTGCGGTCGAAATACTGTGGTGGGGACTGCGGAAGGGCCGGTGCCCCGCCAACAAGCCATCAATGTTCTCACCCAAAACCGAATGGATGCACAGCGCCTCCTGTTGATCCTCAATGGAAAGCTCGGGCAGGATGCCGGTCATACGGCGCGCAAGCATCGTCTTGCCCGATCCCGGGGACCCAATCATGAGCAGTCCGAGTTCTCCTGCCGCCGCAAGCGCCATGCCGCGTTTAGCGACTTCCTGCCCCAGTACGTCGGCATAGTCGAGCTCGGGCTCAAAGGTCGCCTCGAGCACTTCAGAATCCAAGTAGTGCCGCGCGGCATCGCCCATACCATGAGCAAGCTGAGACAAATGATCGATGAATCCGCACTCCACGCCTGCAAGCGGCACATGCTGATCGGACCTGCCGGCGATAAAGGACAGCCCCATATCACGCGCCAATAGCTGAAACGCCACCTCGCCCTTGACAGGAAGCACCGTACCGTCCAAGCCAAGCTCACCTGCGATAAGACAACGATCGAGGTTGTCGCGGGGAATCTGACCATCGGCCGCCAATACCGCAATGGCGATGGGCAAATCAAAGCCGCTACCGGTCTTGCGAATATCGCCGGGCGCCAGATTGACCGTAATGCCCGAGCGCGGAATCTCGAACCCGGCGGAGCGCATCGCGCAGCGAATACGACCGCGTGACTCCATCACCTCCATACTCGGAATGCCGAGCATCTGAATGCCCGGAACGCCGCCGGCAAGCGAGACCTCGACCGTGACGTGAATCGCCTCGACGCCGCGGATGCAGGCCGCGTGTACGGCAAACGTCTCGAACGCCATCACGACACCTGCCAATCGAACGCATTGTACTGATGCTCGATCTCGGCGATATGCCCGCCGCGGATGGTGACGCCCACGGCATCGAAGCGAATCGCCTTGAGCGGATAATGCTCCATGAGATAGCAACTTGCGATGCGGCGATAGCGGCGTTGCTTTTGGGCGTCCACTGCCTCCTCGGGAAAGACCCGCGTGTTGCAATCCAGTGCAACGCGTCTGGTCTTGACCTCGGCCATCACCACGACATCGTCGAGCTCATCGAGCAGCACCAGATCGGCCTCACCCTCGGTGCAACGATAACCCTGCTCCAGCAAGGTGTAGCCGCGCTCGTTAAAGTAGTCGATGGTGATCAGCTCGCCCAGCATGCCCAGCTCGCGGGGGCTGAGTCCCTTGATAAGCTCGGGCGTCATCGCCCCGCAATCGAGCTCGCCGTTTTCCCAACGCTCCTTGAGCTGCTGCGTCTTGCTCTTTTTGCTTGCGGCACTCATGGGGTCTCCTTTCCCGCACACTGCATTGCCCCGATGATGAGGGCACCTTTCATGCGGGTAAGTACCGGATGCAAACCAAAAGCTGACCAAATACCGACAAAAAATGGGCCGTACGCAACAATCACGTTGAACACGGCCCGCTACCAGCAGGTTTATAAAACGCTAGGGGTCCCTTTCTCCACAATTGATCTAGAAAAGGCGCTCAGTCTGCAAAAAGTTTCCGCAAAAGCTCACGCGGTGCAGTGGACAAAGTCCATGTTTGCGAATGGCCTCGATATGCTCGGGGCTTGCATAGCCCTTCGACTCTGCCAGATGGTACTCGGGGTACTCGGCGTCGTACTCGACCATCATCTCGTCACGCGTGACCTTGGCCATGATGGACGCCGCAGCGATGCAGGCGATTTTGGCATCGCCCTTCACCACATCGCGCTCGTTAGGAACGGCGCCCAAGGGGTTACCATCCATGAGGACGCAGTCGGGCTCGAGCCCCGTATCGGCCACAGCGCCCGCGACGGCAGCGCGGATGGCGCGGGCCATGCCCATATCATCGATATCCTTCGGCGCGATATGGCAAAAACCGATCGCCGTCGCCACCTCGGCAATCTTCACCGAGAGCAGCTCGCGGCGCGCCGGCGTGAGCTTTTTGGAATCGTTGATACCCCAGACGCGCGGCTCCATAGGAAGACAGACGGCGCACACCGTCAGAGGACCGGCCACCGATCCGCGACCCACCTCATCGACACCAACGACCACCCCATCGCCGCCAAGCTCATGCATAAGCTCGTACATGTCATTGACGCGCTCACGCTCGGCAAGCTCTTTGGCATGGCGTTTGAGGGCGCGTTCACAAGCCTTGATCACCTGCTGGCGCGGGTCCTCGCGATAATGCTCCACGAGGGCGGGAATCTCCTCAAACGTAGCGCTCGCCAGCTCACCGGCAACCTGCGATGCCGAAACCGAGCTCGTCATGTTGGCCATACCAGGCCCTCCTTGCATGCAAATCAGATAAAAAGAAGGGCCACCCGAAGGTGACCCTTGTGTCCAAACGAGTGGACAGACGCTGTGATCTTCTTAGCGCTTCTCGGGGATGCGAGCAGCCTTGCCCACCTTGTCGCGGAGGTAGTACAGCTTGGCGCGACGGACGCGACCATGACGAACGACCTCGAGCTTGGCGATCTTGGGGCTGTGAAGCGGGAAGGTACGCTCAACACCGACACCGAAGGACATCTTGCGGACGGTGAAGGTCTCGCGGGCACCGGCGCCGGCCATACGGATGACGTCGCCCTGGAAGACCTGGATGCGCTCGCGGTCGCCTTCCTTAATGCGGTAGTGAACCTTGACGTTGTCGGCGACGCGAACCTGAGGAATGTCCTCGCGGATCTGCTGACGCTCGATTGCGCGGATGTAATCCATGTGCAATTCCTTACTCTTCTAGAGGTGCCGTACCACCTTGGCCGGCACGTAGTTGAACAAACGTATTCGAGTATACACGCGCGGGTTTCTGCTGCAAGAACAATTTTTTACGCAGACAAAAAGACAAAACCCGCACATGATAACCGCCCGCCTCACGAATGAGACGGGCGGCATGAAGGGGGGGCTACACTAGGCGTCTACACCCAAAACGTTAGGCGGAACGCTTGGCCTCGAGCTTGGCCTGAGCGGCGGCCAGGCGCGCCAGGGGCACGCGGTAAGGCGAGCAGGACACATAGTCCACATCGGCCACGTTGAACAGGCCCTTGATAGACTTAGGGTCGCCGCCGTGCTCACCGCACACGCCAAAGTGCATGCCGGGGTTGGTGGCGCGGCCCTTCTCGACAGCCATGCGCACCAGCTCCAGCACCGCCGTGTCGATGGTCTCGAAGGGGTTATCCTTCAAGATCTTCTTGTGCATGTACAGCGGGATGAACTTGGCCTCGGCGTCGTCGCGCGAGAAACCAAAGGTCGTCTGGGTGAGGTCATTGGTGCCAAAGCAGAAGAAGTCGGCGTGCTGGGCGATCTCGTCGGCGACCATGCAGGCGCGCGGCAGCTCGAGCATCGTGCCCACGGGAATGTTGAGCTCGACGCCCTCCTCGGAGGATACCTCGGCGATGACACGCTCGATGACCTCGCGGGTCTGGACATGTTCGGCCGTGATGGAGACGAGCGGAACCATGATCTCGGGGCGTGGGTCGACGCCTTCCTTGATAAGGCGGGCGGCAGCCGTGGCCACAGCGCGGACCTGCATGAGCGGCAGATTGCCAAAGACAACGGACAGGCGCACGCCGCGTAGGCCGAGCATGGGGTTCGACTCGACCATGCCGTCGATACGACGCAGGCGGGTGCGCAGGACGGCAAGCTCTTCCTCGCTGGCGCCAGCGGCCTCCTTCTTGGTGATGGCGACCTCGAGCTCGCGAGGATTATCCAGGAACTCATGAAGCGGCGGATCGAGCAGGCGGACGACCACATCGCGACCAGACATGGTCTTGAACATCGCCAGGAAGTCCTCGGTCTGGACCTTAAGCAGGTCGGACAGGGCCTGCTGCTTCACGGCCTCAACGTCAGACAGGATAAAGCTCTGGATGATGTTCTTACGGTCGCCCAGGAACATGTGCTCGGTGCGGCACAGGCCTATGGCCTCGGCACCAAACTCGAGCGCGAGCGCGGCATCCTCGGGGTTGTCGGCGTTGACGCGCACGTGGTTGGCGTGACCGTCGGTCTCGTCCAGGCGGATCTCGTCGGCCCAAGACAGGATGGTGTCCAGATCGCCGGTGAGCTCAGCGGAGACCAAATCGACAGCGCCATCGACGACGATGCCCTGAGTGCCGTCGATGGAGATGATATCGCCCTCATGCAGCACGCGGTCGCTGCCCTCGATGCGCACGACCTTCTCGGCCGCGTCGATATGGAAGCGCTCGACACCGCAGACGCAGGGGGTACCCATGCCACGGGCGATAACGGCGGCGTGGCTCGTCTTGCCACCATGGCTCGTCAAGATGCCCTCGGCGGCGACCATACCCTTCAGGTCATCGGGGTTGGTCTCCCAGCGGACCAAAATGACCTTATGGCCCTCGGCAGAACGCGCGACGGCGTCATCGCTCGAGAACACGACCTCACCCACGGCGGCACCGGGGCTGGCGTTAAGGCCGTGTGCGAGCGCCTCGTACTTCTTAGAGGAGTCGAACTGCGGGTGAAGGAGCTGGTCGAGCTGCGCGGGGTCGATGCGGCTCACGGCCTCCTCACGGGTGATGAGGCCTTCCTCGACCATCTCGATAGCGATGCGCAGAGCGGCGGTGGCGGTACGCTTGCCCACGCGGGTTTGGAGCATCCAGAGCTTGCCCTGCTCGATGGTAAACTCAATGTCGCACATGTCACGGTAGTGATCCTCAAGCGTCAGGAAGACACACTCAAGCTCCTCACCTGCGGACTCGAGGCCCGGGGTGGTCTTGAGGTCGGCAATGGGCTCGGTGTTGCGGATGCCGGCGACGACGTCCTCGCCCTGGGCGTTGACCAGAAAGTCACCGTAGAACTCCTTGGTGCCGTCGGCCGGGTTGCGCGTAAAGGCGACACCGGTCGCCGAGGTCTCGCCCTTATTGCCAAATGCCATAGCCTGAACGTTGACGGCGGTGCCAAGGTCGTAGGAAATGCCGTGCTGCTTGCGGTAGATGCAGGCGCGCTCGTTCATCCAGCTGCCGAAGACGGCCTGGATAGCAAGGCGCAGCTGGAGCTCCGGATCGTGCGGGAAGACGGGCTTGCCGTCGGCGACCTCGAGCTCGGGATACAGGGCGGCCTCGACGTTGTCGGAGAAGATGCCCTTGAACGTCTCGACGAGCTCCTGCAAATCCTCGGCCGAAAGCTCGGAGTCGACGCGAACGCCGGCGACCAGGCGGGCCTGGGTCAGGGCATTCTCGAACAAGTCGGCATCGACACCCATGACGACGTTGGAGAACATCTGGATAAAGCGACGATAGCTGTCCCAGGCAAAACGCGGGTTTTGCGTCTGGGCGATGAGACCCTGAACGGAATCGTCGTTGAGGCCCAGATTGAGGACCGTATCCATCATGCCGGGCATGGAGAACGGAGCGCCCGAGCGCACCGAGACGAGCAGCGGGTCACGGGCGTCACCGAGCTTCTTGCCGCAGCGGTCCTCGAGGTCTGCCTCGGCGGCAACGATCTCATCGAGTGCGCCTTCGGGCCAGACGTTGCCGGCACCGGAGTACTCGACGCAAGTCTGGCAGGTAATGGTAAAGCCACCGGGAACCGGCAGACCGATGCGGCTCATCTCGGCAAGGTTTGCGCCCTTGCCGCCAAGCACGAAGTTCATGGACTTGTCGCCCTCAGTGACACAGGTGCCCTGGGCGTCGGTTCCAAAACGGTAAACCCTCTTGCAATCGCTCACGATACTTCCCCTTCCATGCGCTCTCGCGCACGACCGTGGTAACGAATCGACCCGCCGGATGCGGGCCGTGAGGGAACTATACGGCGGGTTTTGAGCGGGCTTGAGCAGAGGATGCGCGGTTTGGTAAACGTGCTAAAACTGGCGGTAAACGGTAGGTAAAGGTGGTTACCTTATGAAGATACCAATGCAAGTAACTTGCAGGTCAAAAGCGGTAATAACTGCTAAATCGCTTTACCATAATCATGCATTATTTTGAGGTAGTCTCTTTGGGTGGCTAATTTGGGACGGGGCTATTTTAGCTACCCCACACGAGCGTTCGGCCCCAAGCCGTATCCGGATTATGGGTAGCTAAAATAGCCCCGTCCCAAATTAGCTACCCAAACACAACCTTGTCCCAAATGGGCTACGTTTGTTGGGCCCGACGGGCGGCGCGGCGTGCGCGGGCTTCTTTGATTTCCTCCAGATGGCTAATGATCTCGGAGGCGCTCTCCTCGATCGCCTTGCCGTCGGTGCGCACCACAAAGCAGCCCAGACGCTTCATGAGGGCACGAGCTTCCTCGAGCTCGCTGCGCACGCTCTCGGGCTCGGCATAGGAGCCGGCAACGGCACGGGCGTAGTCATCGCCCAAGCGGCTATCGCGAATCTCAGAAATAACGTCGACGGTCGAAATCAGACCAAATAACCGCATCGGGTCGACCTCGTAAATCGACTTGGGCGGCTCCATGCCATGGGCCAAAGGAACATTGGCAACCTTGTAGCCCTGATAGGCCAAATACATCGACAGCGGCGTCTTGGACGTACGCGATACGCCCAGCAGCACGATATCGGCACCCGACAGATCGTCGCAGCCGCGCCCGTCATCGTGCTCAACGAAATACTCCATAGCCTCAATGCGATGAAAATAGCGGTCATCGGTCTTGTGAATCACGCCCGCAACGCCCTTGGGCGGCACACCGATGAGCGACGACAGCACGGCGAGCGTCGGACCGATCAGGTCGACCGAGCGAATGTGCAGCATGCCCAAGTAGTCGAGCACACGAGCACGAAGGGCCGGGTCGACAATGGTGTGGAACACGGCGATATCGCGATGGTCGGCATCGACGCGCGGCCCCACAAATGACTTGACCTGCTCCACGGAGGTCACCTTGGGCAGGCGCAAAACGTGAAAAGCCCCTTCATCAAATTGCCCGGACGCCGCAAGCACCACCTCACAAGCGGTATCACCGAGCGAGTCGGAGATAACGATAACGGTGGGACGAGCGGTGACCGGGCAATCCATGCGGGGCTCCTTTTGCGCTTACGCGCAGGCTAGCTTACTTTTTGCGGGCAAGCTCACCAATGTTGGCGATGCCGGAGAAAACGGCCTCGAAGCGGTTGAGCAGCTTAAGGCGATTATCGCGGAGCTGCTCGTCCTTGTCCATGACCATAACCTCGTCGAAGAAACGGTCGATGGGCGTGCGCAGGGCGGCAAGGGCGGCAAATGCGGCCGGGTAGTCCTCGGCAGCGAGGGCGGCATCGACAGCAGTCTGAGCAGCCTCGGAGGCGTCGGCAAGCGCGAGCTCGGCCTCACCCATCAGGCTGCGGTCATACTCCGCACCCAGCTCGGGCTTGGAGATGTGCGCGGCGCGGGCATAGGCGGTAGCCAGGTTGTCGAAGGTCTCGGCATCGTTCTTGCGGGCCTCGTCGAGCGCGGCGCAGCGGGCGAAGAAGACGGACGGGGCGATGATGTGCACCGCGGAGACGGCGGCGACGGTATCGGCAGGAATCTTCTCGTCGCGGGCCATGCTCACCAAGCGGCCATGGAAGAAGTCACGGACCTGCTGGGCGACCTCGGCGGCATTGAACTCAATGCCCTGCTCGCTATAGAGCTCGAGAGCGAAGTCGATGAGCGACGTGGGGTCGATCGGCAGACGGTCGCGCAGGATATTGATGATGCCGATAGCGGCACGACGCAGCGCGTAGGGGTCGGAGGAGCCGGTCGGGGGCTCGCCGATTGCAAAGATACCAGCGATGGTATCGAGCTTGTCGGCGCAGGCGACGATGCAGCCAGCGGTGCCCTCGGGCAGCTCGTCACCGGCAAAGCGGGGACGATAATGATCACGAATGGCACGGGCGACCTCGTCGTTCTCCCCCATCGCGGTGGCGTAGTAACCGCCCATCACGCCCTGCTGGCTCGTGAACTCGACAACGGCGTTGGACACCAGGTCAGCCTTGCACAGGTGCGCGGCGCGAGCAGCGTCGGCGGCAAGATGGGCACCCAGGTGAGCCTCGCGGGCGATAGCGAGCGCGAGCTGCTCGATGCGCTCGGACTTGGCGAGCACGCTACCGAGCTTCTCCTGGAAGGCAACCTTGGCCAGACGCTCACGGAACTCGTCGAGGGAGATCTTCAGGTCCTCCTCGTAGAAGAACTTTGCGTCGTCCAGACGGGCGCGCACGACGCGCTCGTTGCCGTCGATCACGCGCTCGGCGTTCTCGGGCTTGCTGTTGGAGACGACCACAAACTCACGCGTGAGCTTGCCCTCGCCGTCATAGATCGGGAAGTAGCGCTGGTTGGTGAGCATGGACTCGCAGATAATCTCGTGCGGGACCTTGAGGAACTCCTCGTCGAAGGTACCGACGAGCACCGTCGGCCACTCGCAAAGGTTGATGACCTCTTCAAAGACCTTCTTGGGCGTATCGACATGGCAGCCGGGACGGGCAGCCTCGACCTCGGCGATACCGGCGAGGATGGCCTCACGACGACGCTCGGCAGAAAGCACGCCGGCATCCTCGAGCACCTGCTCGTAGACGGCGAGGCTGGCAACCACATGGTCACCAGGGCCAAGTACGCGATGACCACGCGTGGTGTTGCCACTCGTCACGTCGGCAAACGACACGGGCACAACATCCTCGCCCAAAAGACAGCAGATCCAGCGGACCGGACGCACGAACGTCGCGTGCTCGTGGCCCCAGCGCTGGCTGCGGTAGTTGGGCCACTGCAGGCCGGCGATGGTCTTCTCGCACAGAGCGGTCAGAATCGGCGTAGCCGGTGCGGAGGGAATGTTCTTCTCGGCGAACACATACTCGCGACCGTCGGTGTCCTCGCGACGGACCAGGTCCTCGGCAGACACACCGCACTTGCGGGCGAAGCCCTGGGCGGCCTTAGTGGCGTTACCGTCAGCGTCGAAGGCAATGTTGGCCGCGGGGCCACGCTTGACCTCATGAACCTCATCGGTCGCGGTGGCGACGTTAGCCACGAGTGCAGCCAGACGACGCGGACTCGAGATCACGCGGACCTCGCCGTGGGCCAGACCGGCCTCGTCGAGGCCCTTGGCGATCATGGTGCCGAGCTGCTTGACGGCATTGTTCAGCGGTGCGGAGGGCATTTCCTCCGTACCGATCTCAAACAGGAAATCCTTAGCGTCTGCCATGGCTTACGCCACCTCGCCTTCCTGATCGGCATTCTCGTTGACTCCGGCGACCTCGGCCATGTAGGCCTCGCAGCACGCCTTGGCGACGGCGCGGACGCGCAGGATGTAGTTGGCACGCTCGACCGCGGACAGCGCGCCACGGGCATCGAGCAGATTGAAAGCGTGGCTGCACTTCATGACGCAGTCGTACGCCGGCAGCGGCAGCTTGCGCTCCAGGCAGGAATGGCACTCGGCCTCGTAGTCGTCAAACTTCTGACGCATCATCTCGACGTTGGCGACCTCAAAGTTATAGGCACTGAACTCGCGCTCGTTCTCGAGGAACACGTCGCCGTAGGTCATGGGCGTGCCGTCGGGCAGGTAGCTCCACACCAGGTCGTAGACCGAGTTGACGCCCTGAGCGTACATGGCGATACGCTCCAGGCCATAGGTGATCTCGACGGGCACGGGGTCGACCTCGATACCGCCCACCTGCTGGAAGTACGTAAACTGCGTGACCTCCATGCCGTTGAGCCAGACCTCCCAGCCAAGGCCCCAGGCGCCGAGCGTCGGGCTCTCCCAGTCGTCCTCGACAAAGCGGACGTCATGGTCGTTGGGATCCAGGCCAATGGCGGCCAGCGAACCCAGGTAGAGCTCCTGGGCGTTGACCGGCGAGGGCTTGATGAGCACCTGGAACTGATAGTAGTGCTGCATGCGGTTGGGGTTCTCGCCGTAGCGGCCGTCGGCGGGACGGCGGCAGGGCTGCGCATAGCACGTGCGCCACTCGGCGGGACCGAGCGAGCGCAGCGTGGTCGCGGTGTGGAAGGTACCGGCACCGACCTCGGAGTCATAGGGCTGCATAATGACGCAGCCCTGCTCGCCCCAGTACTGCTGGAGGCGCAGGATGATGTCTTGGAAGGAAAGCGATGAAGCGTTCATGCCTCTAATATCCCCTCGTCGAAACGATTACACGGTTAGGTACTGTACTATAGCGGTTTTTAGTCGATAGCGCCGATACGGTTGAGCGGCCAGTAGCGAACAAGCGCCACGGCGATCAGGTCCGAACGGTCAACCGGGCCAAAGTAGCGGGAGTCGGCAGAGTTCTCGCGGTTGTCGCCCATCACCCACACGCACCCGTCAGGGACGGTGTAAGGATAGCTCACCTGGGCAGCGGGCGCCTGGACCGAAAGCGGCCAGCTCATGCCGGTCGTATAGTCTTCATCGAGCACCTGGCCGTCGACGACGACCTTGCCGTCCTGAAGGTCGACCATCTGGCCGGCCGTGGCAATAACTCGCTTGACGAGAACATCATGCTCGGAGGTGCCATCGGGGTTGTGGAATACCACAATATCGCCCTGTTTGACAGGCTGACCGAGCTCGAGGCTCACCTTTTGCGCCAGGATCTGATCGCCAATCTCGATCGTAGACTCCATGGAGCCGGTAGGCACCACAAAGGGTTCAACCACAAACGAGCGAATCAAAAAGGTGGCGACGAGCGCAATCGCGACGACCACGATCCACTCAAAGGCACCCTTTAGCACAGAATGCTGCGATGGAACCATTCTCACTCCTCGCTTAGCGAATACGACGCGTCCAAAATCTCTTGCGCGTACGCGCGCTCCTCAGGCGTAAGCCGTGCCGTCTCGATCAGATCGGGTCGCCAGCGGCAGGTACGCTCAATGGCATTCTTACGGCGCCAGGCGTCAACCTTGGCATGATCGCCACTCACGAGCACCGGGGGCACACCCTCGCCGTTGAACTCGGCGGGGCGGGTGTACTGCGCATATTCGAGCAGGCCACCGTCCTCGGCAGTCGAGAAGGACTCATCCACGTTGCTCATCTCATCGCCCAGGGCGCCGGGGATGAGGCGAACGACAGCATCGGCCACGACCATGGCGGGGAGCTCGCCGCCCGTGAGCACATAGTCACCGATCGACAGGCGCTCGTCGGCATACGCATACGCGCGCTCATCGACGCCCTCGTAGCGACTGCACACAAACAGCAGGCGCTCACTTTTGAGTAGGCGCTCGGCCACATGCTGCGTAAAAGGCTCGCCACAGGGGGTAAAAAACACCACAGTGGGCTTGGGACCCTCTGCGCTAATGGCCTCGACGGCCTCGGCAATAGGCTCGACCTTCATGAGCATGCCCTGCCCGCCACCGTACGGCTCGTCATCGACGGTACGATGGCGGTCGTGCGTCCAGTCGCGCAGGTTATACGCCTTAAAATCAAAAAGGCCGGCCTTGCGGGCGCGGCCCAAAATCGACGTGGACATGACGGGCTCAAACATCTCGGGAAAGACCGAAAGGGTCTCGATCAGCATGTTGTCCTCCCTACTTGTCCATATCGATCAAACCATCCATAACGTGGACGGAAATTGCCCCCTGATCGGGAAGATCGAGCACAACCTGCTCGATCACGGGAATCAGTACCTCGCCGTACCGATCGCCCTCGACAACCCAAACATCGTTGGCGGGCGTCGACATAATCTCGACAATCGTGCCGAGCGAGCCAAAGCGCTCATCGACCACCTCGCGACCCATCAGGTCGGTATAGGCGGCGTCGAGTGAATCGAGCTCAAAATCGTCACGATTTGCCAGCACATAGCATCCCGTGATGCCCTCAGCAGCCGTCAAGTCGTCAATGCCTTCAAACGAGACCAGATCGCCATCGCCCGTATCGTTAACGGATGCGACCGTGCAAAAGCGGTCGCGCTTGAGTGCCGGCGGCGTCAAGGCGACGCGCATACCCGGCTCCAATACAGAAGGAAGCCCCCGCAGCGGCTGCGCGAGGACCTCCCCCTTCCTTCCGTGCGGTTTGACCACACGGGCGATGTTTTTATACTGGGACCTCAAGGTCCTAGCCCAGAACCTCTACCTCGACTGCAGTGTCGAGGCGAGCGGCCAGTGCACGGGCGAGCGTGCGAATGGCCTTGATGGTACGGCCACGACGGCCGATGACCTTAGCGACGTCATCCTCGGCAACCGAAACCTCAATAGTAGAGGCGTCTTCGCCATCGATGACCTCAAGGCTCACGGAATCCGGGTCGTCGACGATCTGAACAACGAGATATTCGACGAGATCGGCGATGCGATCTGAGAGCATTGCCTCACCCTCGAGCTGTGCAGCGTCAACCTCAGGCACGATTTACTCCTCGGCGCCCTCAGCGGCCTCAGCGGCAGCCTTAGCGGCCTCGGCCTCTTTGGCGAGCTGCTTCTTGGACTTCTTGACGACGGTCTCGGTCTTCTCGCCCTCGTTGGCGGCCTTGACCAGAGCGACGACAGCGTCGGTGAGCTGAGCGCCCTTGGCCTGCCAGTCGGCGATCTTCTCGAGATCGAGGTTGATGGTCTTGGGGGCGGTCATCGGGTTGTAGCGGCCAACCTCCTCGATGATACGACCGTCACGCGGGGCGCGGGAATCGGCGACGACGACACGGTAGTACGGACGCTTCTTAGCGCCGTGACGAGCAAGGCGAATCTTGACTGCCAAAGGAAACTCCTCCAACCAAGCAGCTTTAGGCTGCAACTACAAACAAACAGTTGAACATAATACGCCATCGACGCGGGCAGGTGAAGTCCGTGAGACCAACTTCTTCGGTGTAGTCGAAGGCAAATCCATATCTTAGACAAGAATTCGCGATTTGCAAGCACATCCACGCACCCCACATGAGCTGCGCGGTATACTCATGCCATGAAAAGACGCGAACATACATACGGTTATGAGGATGCTGCGGGCGTCACGCCGCCGCCCTGGACGGGACCGGCGGTGGGCCTCATGGACCTCGACGCGTTTTTTGCGAGCGTGGAGATGCTCGACCACCCCGAGTGGCGCGGCAAGCCGCTCATCGTGGGCGGTGACGCCGATTCTCGCGGTGTTGTATCGACCTGCTCCTACGAGGCACGTCGCTTTGGCGTGCATTCCGCCATGCCCTCGGCCGAGGCACGGCGCCTGTGTCCGCAGGCCATTTGGACGCATGGGCATTTTGATCGCTACCGCGAGGTCAGCGCGCAGGTAATGGCGATACTCGCCGACGAGACCCCGCGCGTTGAGCGCGTATCCATCGACGAGGCTTTTATCGATATCACACCGGGTCGCTTTGCGCCCGAAGACCCGTTGCAGGTTGCACGACGCATAAGCGACCGCGTGGCAGCGCTCGGCGTGACCTGCTCCATCGGTGTCGGCTGCAACAAAACGGTCGCAAAGATCGCAAGTGAGCAGGACAAGCCGTTTGGGTTGACCATCGTGCGTCCCGGAACCGAACAGCGCTTTTTGGCCGCGCTGCCGGTATCTGCCATGAGCGGCATCGGGCGCTCGGCCGAGGAGCGACTGCGCCGCATGCGCATCTACACGCTCGGCGAGCTGTCACGTGCACCGGAATCCACCTTGGCCTCTATTTTTGGTGTCAACGGCGTACGCATGCGCCAGCGTGCTCTGGGACTCGAGGTTTCCGAAGTCACGAGTCTGGACGAGGAACGCGAGGTTAAATCGGTGAGCAATGAGCGCACCTTTGCGAAAGATTTGACTGAGCGTGGGGACATCGAAGCGGCGATTGCACTGTTGGGAGAGTCAGTGGGACGCCGCCTGCGCCGTCAGGGACTAACGGGCGCCACGGTGACGCTCAAGCTCAAGTATTCGTATGGAAGCGGGCGAACGGCGCAGCGGCGGCTTCCCCACCCCACCGACGACGAGAATATCTTTGTTGCCGTGGCGCTCAAGCTGCTCGATAATATCTGGCAAGAAGGCATGCACGTGCGTCTGGCAGGTATCGGTATGAGCGACTTCAACCACCAAGGCGGTATCCAAACCGACCTGTTCTGCGAAGTCGATGGCCGCGGGGCCCAATCCAGCGACCGTCGCGACCTCTCAGTCGCCATCGACGCCGTCCGAGACAAATTCGGCGACACCGCCCTATCCTTCGGCCGCCAATCCCGCTTCAAAAACTAATCTATTTGGGACGGTGCTTTTTGCTGCCTTCCGCCCGACACGGCATGGGTAGTCAATTTGGGACGGGGCTATTTTAGCTACCCCTATATATCGGTTGAGCTTCATCCCGGCCCACAATCATTCACCGTCAGCCAAAGGGTAGCTAAAATAGCCCGTCCCAAATTGACTACCCCGGATGCCAGGTTTGGCGGCCGCAGCATAATTATCCCGCCTGAAATGAGCTACTTTTCAACTTTGACTTTTTGAATCGTGCAATGGCCGATACCCGTGAGGCGTACGATCTGCTTGATCGAAAAGCCCTCGCTTTTGAGCTTACGGATACAGTCATCACGCACGCCCTTGGGCAGAGCTTTGAGATGGTGAGGCTCGTATGGTTTGAGCAACGCCTGCGCAAACTCAAGCGCGTCAGTATCACTCACATGAGTGCCATAACGGAAGCAATAGCCATTGGGCTCGCCCGAGGTGCTAAATGCAAAAAACCTCTGGGAATTCCCGAGCAACCCGAGCACGCAATCAGTCTTACAAATACCCGGATAGCCCATATACTCGCTAAAGCTGCTCCAGCGATAGAGCGAAGCAGTGCCAATTCTGGCTTTCGCAGGGTTATCGTGAATGTAACGAACGCAGTTGAGCAGCTGATCATCATCGAGAATCGGCACACTCTTAAATCGATCCTGGAAAACAGGACCTCTCCTGCCTGTCTTAGAATTGAAATACATGGCATACGCCGTCGTAATCGAATGCATGCAATCGCTCAGGTGAGCATACCCGTCATCTAGCAACAAGTGAATGTGGTTATCCATAAGGCACCATGCGATGACATCCACTTTGAACTTCTGGCATTTCGAAGCTATCAGTCGAATCAGATAGAGTCGATCGTCAGTATCCTCAAATATCAGCTGATCACCACAGCCCTTTTGGACGACATGGTAATAGCCGTAAACAGAGATTTCCCGCGCGGTCCGAGTCATACGCATCTCCTCCTCTACAGATAACAAATACGTTACCCGAGTCGGAAAGCTAAATATCACGCAATGAACTGCAACTCGCTTCTATCGGCGAACGGTAGGTAGTAGCTAAAAAAGCCCCGTCCCAAATTAGCTACTTTGGGCAAAAAGAAAGCCGGGCAGGTGCGGAAAACCGCAACTGACCGGCGATATGCGTGAGGGTAGCTAAACCCCGTCTCAAATGAGCTACTAGAGGAGGTTGAGGGGGAGCTGGGGGGCGTCGCCCCAGAGCTTTTCTAGGCGGTAGAAGTCGCGGGATTCGGGAGTGAAGACGTGGACGACAACCGAACCGTAGTCCATGAGCATCCAGGTCTTCTGCTCACGGCCCTCGATGGAGAACGGATGCTCGCCGCAAGCCTCGGCGACCTTCTCCTCGATCTCGTCGACGATCGAATCGACTTGGCGGTTGTTGGTACCGGTGGCGAGCACAAAGTAGTCGCACACATCGGAAAGCTCGGTCAGGTCGAGCACCTGCACGTCCTCGCCCTTCTTGTCGTAGGCGGCCTGCGCGGCGGCGCGGGCGACATCCTCGGCGGCGACACCGCTCGCGGACAGCGAGGCGGCGGTGCGGTCGGACGTGGCGGCGAAGCTCTTGTGCTCCACACCCTCAAGAATCTGCTCGTCGGTCATGGTCTCGTCGGCCATGGAATACCTCTTTCTAGACGCACCCGAGCTAGCGCAGCTGGGCGTAATGGTTGTAAATCGTAATAGCCGTGGGATAAAGATAACGCCCGGTCTGAATCACATAGACCAGACCCTGCGCAAAACAGGAGAAGAACAACTCGTCGAGCGAGGACTTCCCCACCATCTTGCGCAGCGCATGGGCATAATCGCCGTGGCGGTTGGGTTCGATGGCATCGGCAACAAAGACCACCATATCGAGCGGCATCATGTCGCAAGCGCCCACGGTGTGACGGTCGACAGCCTGAAAGACCGCCGGCGACAGCTCGGGAAAAAGCTGCGGAAGCTCACAGGCGGCAACAGGGCCATGCAAAAGCGGCGTCGCAGCGGAAGGAGAGCCGGCAATCTTAATGCCATAATGCAGAGCGCGCGTGACCAGCTCGTCGTCGGAGAGCACCTTGTCCCAGTCATGGATCAGGCCGGCGGCGGCGGCATCAAAGCGGTCGACACCGTACACCTCGGCTAGGTGCAATGCAGTCTCGGCAACACCAAGCGAATGGACATAGCGCTTGCGCTTATCCTTCATGCGAACATCGAGCAGCCCATGAATACGCGCCAGCAGCGCGCGCTCATCGCCCTCAAACTGATCCTCTACCGGCAACGTAGACCCCCATCACTCAAAATCTTTTTGACCCAGATCGGCATACAGCCCGCGTTTACGAATATAGCCGAGCACGGACTCGCTCGTAAGATAGCGCACACTCATACCGCGGGCAACTCGCTTACGAATGTTGGTCGAGCTGATCGCCAGCGCCGGAATCTGGATATAGCGCACGTCGAACGGCAGACCCGACTCTTTGATTCGGGCACGCGCCGTATCGATATCAAAGCCCGGTCGCGTCGCCGCAATAAAGGTAGCAAGCTCAGCGATTCGTTCGGCATCATGCCAGGTCACAATATCGATAATTGCGTCGGCGCCCGTAATAAAGTAGAGCTTTACCTGCGGCGGGTAAAAGTCGCGAAGGGCATGAAGCGTATCGGCCGTATAGGTTACGCCCGGACGGTCGATCTCGAACCGGCTCGCCAAAAAGGCCGGGTTCGCGGCGGTGGCGAGAACCGTCATGGCATAACGGTCCTCGGCAGGCGTCACCGGCTTGTCAAGCTTAAAGGCAGGCGTGCCCGCCGGCATAAAGAGCACGGCATCCAAGTCGAGGGACTCGCGCGCCTGCTCAGCGGTCACCAGGTGTCCGTAATGGATGGGATCAAAGGTGCCACCCATAATGCCAAGCCTAAACTCCTGCCCAACCTCTAGAGGAAGCTCGGGCAGACCGATTCCACCGCGCAGCGACATGGCTTACTCGCCCTCCGGAGTCTCGACATCGTCCGCGGCATCCGCCACATCGACAACCTCGACGCCCTCATCCGCAGCATCGGCCACGTCAATGGCCTCAACGGCAACGTCCTCGCCAGCATCCTCGAGCTCCTCGTACTCCGAGAAGTCCTCGGCGCCCTCAAAGTCAAAGGCGCGCTGGCAAATGCGGACCTCGTCGCCCGCACGGCAGCCGGCCTTCTCGAGCGCATCGTCGACACCCATGCGCGCAAACTTATGCTGCAGGTAGATGATGGCTTCCTCGTTTTCCCAGTCGGTCTGGATGACCATGCGCTCAATCGCGCGACCAACCACACGGAACGCACCGGGCTCTTCCTGGACAATGCGGAACCGCTTCTCACGCTGCAGGCGGCGGCGCTCCCACTCATCGTCGCGCAGAACGACCGGCTCATCAGAGACCGCCAGCTCGGCGCGAAGCTTAGCCACCTGCTCGCCCACGGCAAGCATCAGCGTGTTGAGGCCGGCGCCAGTCACGGCGGACACGGCAAAGAACATATGGCCATCGTCGAGCGCCGCACGCTTAAGGTCGGCAATCTTGTCGGCCGTGCCCGGCGCATCGCACTTGTTGGCGACAACGATCTGCGGACGCTCCGAAAGCTCGGCGCCATACTGCTCGAGCTCGCGGTTAATAATGCGATAATCCTCGACCGGATCGCGATCCTCAAACCCGCCCGTCATGTCGACGACGTGCATGATCAAAGCCGTGCGCTCAATGTGGCGCAGGAACTGATGGCCCAGCCCCTTGCCCTCGCTCGCGCCCTCAATAAGGCCGGGGACGTCGGCAACGACGTAAGAATATTCGCCGGCACGCACCATGCCGAGGTTTGGCACGAGCGTGGTAAACGGGTAGTCAGCGATCTTGGGACGGGCGGCACTCATGCGCGCAATGAGCGAAGACTTACCCACCGAGGGAAAGCCCACGAGCGCGGCATCGGCCATAAGCTTCATCTCGAGCTCAATCCAGTGCTCCTCGGCCGGTTCGCCCAGCTGAGCGAACGCGGGCGCGCGGCGCACCGACGTCACAAAGTGGGTATTGCCCAGGCCACCGGCACCGCCGGGCGCCACGACGACGCGCTCGCCATCGTGCACCAGGTCGGCAATCTCGAACATCGGGGTCTGCGTCTCGGGGTCGAGCTCGCGCACCACGGTACCCATAGGGACTTTAAGAATCAGGTCCTCGCCGCTCTTGCCATTGCGACGAGCGCCCTGGCCGTGCGTGCCGCGCTCGGCGCGGAAGTGATGCTTAAAACGGTAATCGATCAGCGAAGACAGCTGAGCATCGGCCTGGATGACGACATTGCCGCCACGACCGCCGTCGCCGCCATCGGGGCCGCCCTTGGGAACAAATGCCTCGCGCCTAAACGACATGCATCCGGCTCCGCCGTCGCCGCCGCAAACGTTAATGCGGCTGATATCGGTGAACTGTGACAACAGAATCGCCTCCTACAAAAAAGAGGGAGACCCTTGAATCCTAAAACTCAAGTGCCTCCCACATATGTGCTCTATGAAGGGTGAATTACGCGTTCGCGAGCGGGCGTACGCTGACCCTGTGCTTGATACCCTTGTGGAACTCAACGGTACCGTCGACCAGCGCGAACAGCGTGTCGTCCTTGCCACGGCCAACGTTCTCACCCGGGTGGATGTGCGTGCCGTGCTGACGGACGAGAATCGTGCCCGTGGTTACCGTCTGGCCGGCGAAGCGCTTCGTGCCAAGGCGCTGACCGCGGGAGTCACGGCCATTACGGGAGGAACCGAGTCCTTTTTTGTGTGCCATTGTGTATACCTACTCTTTCGTTACGAGTGTAATCTACTCGGCGACGGGAGCCTCGGCAACAGCCTCGGCCTCTGCCTTGACAGCCTTCTTGGCGCGGGACGTAGCCTGGACCTTCACGATCTTCAGCTTGGTGAGCTGCTGACGATGACCCTTCAGACGACGATAGCGCTTACGCTTGTGGAACTTGAAGACCAGCTGCTTCTCGCCCTTGAACTGCTCAACGATCTGAGCGGTAACCTTGGCCTTGGCCAGCTTGTCGGGATCGGTGACGATCTTCTTACCATCGTTGAGGAAGATGACCGGCAGGGTGACCTTGTCGCCCTCATTGCCCTCGATCTTCTCGACGGTGATGACATCGTCGGTGGCGACCTTGTACTGCTTGCCGCCCGTGTTAACGATTGCGTACATGTTTACTTGCCCTTCATGCATCAGTTAGTGCAACAGCCGAATATAGTAGCAGGCGATAATACCCCCGTCAACGAGTATGTGGAGCAAATCCACAAGTTCGCACAGGTATGGGGCTGACGAGTCGGCCCTCGTCGTCCTCGCATGCTTGATTCTGACGCTCGACATCGTAGGAGCAGATGGTCACGAGGTCTTGCATACCGGTGGAAACAATAGGTGCATCCACGCCCGGGGTCAAGCCCTGCAACAAAACATCAGCAGCGGAAAGCAAAATTTCCGGACGCATGGAGCCCTCGTTGTCGGCATGGGTGTCGAGCATGAGTACCAAATGGTCCGGGCGATCCCCCGCCGTGAGCTCATAGCCCACGAGCGTGTGATCCAAATCCAAGCGCTTGCTTTTTTTGCCGCGCGCGTAGTCGATGCCATGGTCCGCGCGCAGTGCGTCGATCGCGCGACGCACCTCGTCGGCGCTTACGGGCGCCTCGGGATCCAAGTGCAGGTCAATGCGATACGACAGGCGCGTGAGCTGCGCCGTCAACGCCGGCGTGCGCACGTCGATGTACGCCGCCTCGATGGGTGCCAGATCGGCCGGAGACGCCGCAGCCAGGCGCCCAAACGCCTCGTCGAGCGCCACGAACTCGGTCATAAACAGGTCATACCACTCGCAGGTCGACGACGTACCCACCGGTAGCGCCGAAGAGAAGCCCACGCGCATGTGCGGAGAGAAGCCCTGCGTGACGGCATAGGGAAGTCCCGCACGGCGCACGATGCGCTCAATGGTATGGATTACTTCGAGATGGCCCAGGTACTTAAGGCGATCGCGCTTGCCATAGCGAACACGAAGTCTAAAGAGCGTGGGGTTGTCGGTCAGGCGCTCACTCATGCGCGATCACCCATCAATACATTCTTGGCGTGGAGCGTGGGGCAGATTCCGCAGCCGGTGCACGACGTGCGGGTGCAGTCGGGAGTCGTGACACCCTCGAGCGAGCGTCGGTACTCGCGCTCGAGGAAGCCGCGCGTGCAACCGGGGCTCACGTGCTCCCACGGCAGGCGCCAGTCCAACTCGTAGGGCAGGTGCACGAGCTCATTGAGGTCGATGCCGTTTTTGGCAGCAGCCCCCTTCCAGTTATCGAGCGAGAAATGCTCTACCCAGGCGTCAAAGCGAGAGCCCGCACGCCAAGCATCGATGATGACGGGCGTCATGTCACGACCGGCGCGGGACAGCGCGGCCTCGATGAGCGAGGTCTCGGCATCGTGGTAATGCACGCGGACGGCACGGTTGCGAACGCTCGTGATAAGCAGCTTCTGGCGACGCTTGACGTCGTCGTAATCGAGCTGCGGGCACCACTGGAACGGCGTGGCAGCCTTGGGGATAAAGACCGAAACCGAGATGGATACCGAAATCGAGCCGCGACGAGCCTTGGGCACCACGGAACGACCGAGCTCCAGCACGTGATCGGCCAGATTGGCGATGGCCACGATGTCCTCGTCGCGCTCGCCGGGAAGGCCCATCATAAAGTAGAGCTTCATGCGGTTCCAGCCGGCCTCGAAGGCCGCCTTGGCCGCACGGTCCAGGTCCTCCTCGGTCACGTTCTTGTTAATGATGTCGCGCATGCGCTGACTGCCGGCCTCGGGCGCGAACGTCAGGCCTCCCTTCTTTTCGCCGGCGACCGACTCGGCCATATCCACGCCAAACGAATCCAGGCGCTGCGACGGAATGGACACGCGAATACCCGTATCCTCCAGGCGACGGTTGAGCCTGCCGAGCACGTCGCGGATGCAGGAGTGGTCAGTCGTGGAGAGCGAGGTCAGCGACACCTCGTCATAGCCGGTCTTTTCCAGACCCTGAATCACCGACGAGACGATCTGGTCGGCCGAGCGCTCGCGCACCGGGCGATACGTCATGCCGGCCTGGCAAAAACGACACCCGCGGGCGCAGCCGCGCAGGATCTCGATAGACAGGCGGTCGTGGACCAGCTGCGCATAGGGTACGCACGACTGCGACAGCGGATTGGTGGCACCAAAGTCCTCGACGACGCGCTTGTAGACAACGGTCGGCGCATCCTTGCCCTCACGCGGCACGGTGTAGCCATGCGGCGAGCAGGGCTCGTCGTGACGAATCTCATAGAGCGACGGCACGTAGTTGCCGGCAATGGATGCAAGCTGCTCAACAATCTGCGCGCGCGGGACCCCTTCGTCACGCAGGCGTCGATGCAGCTGGCAGGTCTCGAGCAGCGATTCCTCGCCCTCGCCAATGAGGATAGCATCGAAGAAGGCCGCGTACGGCTCGGGGTTGTACACCGAAGGACCACCGGCGATGACAATGGGGTCGTCCTCGGTGCGGTCGGCCGCCAACAGCGGAATGCCAGCGAGGTCGAGAGCCTCGAGGAAGTTCGTCACCGCCATCTCATGCGGCACATGCAGGCCGACGATATCAAACGAAGCGACGGGGGCAGCACCTTCGAGCGACAGCAGCGGAATACCCGCCTCGCGCATGGCGTCACCCATATCGGGCCACGGCACATAGCCGCGCTCGCAGGAGATGCCCTCGGCCTGGTTAAGAATGTTGTAGAGGATGGCGATACCTTGGTTGGGCAGACCGACCTCGTATACGTCCGGATAGATCAGGCAACAACGGTAATCGGCATCGGCCTTGGAAAGCGTGCCCCACTCGTGATCGATATAGCGGCTCGGTTTCTCGACCTTGGCGAGCAGCGGCTCAATTAAATGAAAACAATCTTGGTATGCAACGCGCAACGGAAAACCCCTAAGCAGCGAGATCGGATGCGTCCTGGTAGGACGCCATAGGACGGGTAGCGCCCGCGACCGTGGTCACCAGATCGCGAACGCGGGAGAACGTGGCAGTGACCACCTCGTTGGCACGGCTGTAGTCGACATCGCGCTCGTAGAGCGAAACGAGCGCACGGCCCATGCCATAGGTGCCCGCGGCAGCAGTGAGCGCCTTGACGGCAAACCCAATATGCGGCGTCTGCTTGACGAGCACGCGGGTGACCGCGCGGATCACAAGACCGCCGGCAAGCACGCCCGCGACCTCGTAGCCGCGCTCGGGCTTAATGCCGCGCCCAAAGACGGCAGCGAGCTCAAAGAGCATACCCACCTGCGCCAGCGCCATAACGGGATAATCGGCGCCCGGCAAAAACACCAACGCACCGGTCGCCATATTGGTAAGCGCGCACGAGGTGATAATACGATTGGCCGCCGCGATGCGCATGAAGGCAAAGTTCGCCGCAAAAGCCGTTTCCTTGTCGGTGCGATCGAGAATCCAGCGGGCAAGCGTCTCGAGCAGATACGTCTTATCGGTTGCCGCTACCACGCCGAGCATGGGCGTGGACTCCTCGATAAACGGCGCCTCCACAGCAGACTCGGCAAGCACGCATACGGGCGCGCCGGCGATCACGAGCTCCTGCACGGCACTCTCCAAGCGGTCAGAACCACACGAGAGCACCAGTGCCACATCAGTATCGGTCTTTGGAGCAATTCGCTCCTCCCCCAGACGCTCGACGCGCACAATGCCCGAGGTCGTCTGCGGCACAAAGGCGTCACGCACCGTCTCGGCCAGAAAGCGCGAGGCGGACGAATCCAGATAGACCGAGACGCGCACCGGCGTATCGGAATCCTTCTTAACGGACGCGCCCATCTTAAAAGCGCGGGTCAGCTTATCTACGGGAATTTTCATAGCAAACCCCTCCAGCGGTTACGCGGCGCCCGAACGATGCCGCCATATGGATTGTACGATACCCACCGTCAGCAGCTGAATCATCATCGAAGACGAACCAAAGCTAATAAACGGTAGCGGAATACCGGTAATCGGCATCATGCCGATGCACATGCCGATGTTTTCGAAGGTCTGGAACGCCCACATGCCAACGATGCCCACACACGAAAGACGCAAAAACAGCGACTCACACTTAAAGGCGACGCGAATCGTCGAAAAGATCAACAGCACGTAGAGGCACAGGAGCAAAAAGGAACCGCAAAAGCCAAAGGTCTCGGACAGGAAGGCGAAGACGAAGTCGGTGTGGAACTCAGGCAGAAAGCCGCCGGCCGACTGCGTCGCATGGCCCAAGCCCTTACCAAAGAAGCCGCCCGAGCCAACGGCGATAAGCGACTGCTGCAGGTTGTAGGCATCGTCCGAATCGGCATTATCGGGGTCGATAAAGACCGTCAGACGGTTCATCTGATACTGCTTGATGAGCACATCGTGGCCGAGCAACGAATCAAAGACCGAATCGAGCGCCAAGACGAGGGCCACCAGGCCCACGAGCAGGGCTAGGGTCGACAGCACCCATTCGCGGCGCGCACCGCTCATACAAATGACGATGGCGCCCGAAACCAGCACGACTAGGCCCGAGCCCAGGTCGCCCATGGCAACGACGGCCAAAAACGGAATGGACAGCATGCCGCAGAGCTTGACGTAGTCGCGAGCGGTATCGATACGACCGTTATACTGCGAGCCAAGCGTAGCAATAAAGAAGATGGTGATGAGCTTGGCAAGCTCAACCGGCTGGAATGTCAAGCCGATACCGGGAATCTTGATCCAGCCCGTCATGCCCAGACCGCCCGTATAGGACAGACCCGGAATCTTGGGCGAAAAGATCACGATCAGGTCGATGACGAGCAACGCCGTCGAGAAATTGGAAATACCGCGCAGGTCGATACGCCAGACCAGCACCGCCAGCACCGCACCGATGCCAATTCCCAGCAGATGGCGTGAGAACGAGGCATCGGCCTTAAACTGCGAAGCCGACCAGATAATGATGGCACCGTAGGCGACAAGCGCCACAGTAGCCACGAGCACACCGATATGCACCTTTTGGCGAAACGTGCCGCGCGAGGCCGAAAGTTGCTTGTTGACGCGGTCCAGGCTGCTGCGAGAGCCGGTCTTGGTTGAACGGAACAGATCCGCCGGAGAAAAATCCATCGCAACCTCCTATCGAACCGAAGAATCGCCCGAGGCCGAAGAGGTATCGGGCTCGTCATAAATCACGCCGAGCACGTCGCGCACGACATGCATCGCGGTATCTGAGCCACCGCCGCCCTGCTCCAGGACAGTAGCGATGACATACTTGGGATCATCGGCCGGTGCATAGGCGCAGAACCACGCGTATTCGTCCTCGCCGCTTTTCTCGCCCGTGCCCGACTTGCCGTATACCTGCGGCGTCAGGGTGCCAAAGTGAGCCGCCAGGGACGTCGATGCCGTGTAAATCACGTCGTGCATGCCGTTGCGAACAAGAGCCAAATCCGAATCGCTGTTGATCTTGGCCTCCAGGCGCTTCTTCTTGCCCTTGCCGTTGTACTTATAGGCATCGCCGTCGCCATCGCGCGACACGGCAGACAAAAACACGTGAGGCACGTACTGTTTGCCGCCGTTGGCAAGACCCATATAGGCGCACGCCATCTGCAGGGGCGTCACCAGGATGTCGCCCTGGCCGATGGCAATGTTGGTCATATCGCCGGCATTCCACTTACGATCCTCGGCAGAGGCATCGGTGAAGTACGACTCTTTCCACTCGGCATCGGGAATACGGCCCGCGCCCTCACTCGGCAGATCGATACCACAGGTCTTGCCTAGGCCCCAGCGACGAAAGACCTCCTGCAGGCCCTCGGGATGTTGCTCGTCATAGAAGAACGCCTTGCCCATGTCGTAGAAGACGGGGTCGCACGAGTTGGCGATACCCGACTGCAGCGTCATGGTGCCGTGGCCGGAATGCAGCCAGCAGCGCTTGCCCCAAGCCTTACCCAGGCCCGTCCAATAGCCCGTGCAGTTGGTTGTCTGCGTTGAGGTGTAGGTTCCAAACTCAAGACCGGCCAGTGCCGAGAGTGGCTTGATGGTCGAGGCCGACATGTACTGTCCGCTAATGGCGCGGTTGAGCAGCGGGTGTGAACCCTCGTCATCATTGAGCTCGGTCCACACGTCATTTGAGACGCCGCCGATAAAGACGGAGGGATCGAACTTGGGCTCGCTGGCCATGCCCAGGATCTCGCCATTGTTGGGATCGAGACACACCACGGCGCCGTTGCCGGCATTGCTGTAGCCAGTGGTCTTGGCAAGCTCGATAGCGCTCGCCAGCGCCGTCTCACAGGCCTGTTGGATCTTAAGGTCGAGCGTGAGCTTAATGTCGGAGCCGGCCTTCGCGGGCACGGCGCCGGCCTGACCGGTCACATTGCCCGAGGCATCGACCTTGACGGTCTGCTCGCCACGAATACCCTGCAGCAGGTTTTCGTAGTAGCTCTCAACGCCCGCTTGGCCCACGATATCGCCCGACTGGTACGTAATCCGGCCAGCAGAAGCATCATCAACGCCAGAGGTTTTCTTATTCTGGGCCTCGAGCTGCTCTGAGGTAATGGTGCCGGTATAGCCCAAAATGTGACAGGCCGTCTCGCCGTACGGGTACTGGCGCTCGGTACGCTCGGCAATCTTGACGCCCGGGAACTCGCCGGCATGCTCCTGAATATAGGCAACCGTGGAGCGACGGACATCCGTCGCGATGGTATGCAGGCTCTGGGCGCCCTCGGAATTGTCCTGGATATTGCGCAGAACCGCCACGTAGGGCATACCGAGCACGTTGGCAAGATGGCGAACCAGAACCTCATCCTCGGCAAGATCGCGGTAGGCCACGACAGCAAGTGAGGGACGGTTCTGGACAAGCGCCACGCCATTGCGGTCGAGAATGCGGCCGCGCACAGCGGGTGTGGTAACGGTGCGAGTCTGATTGCTATTAGCCTGCTTCTCGTAATAGTCCGACGAGACCATCTGCATGCCCCACAGCTTGACGGCAAGCGCCGCAAACATCGCGCCCACACCCGCGGTGAGGATGGAAAAACGGCCCTTAAAGGCGGTCGCCGCGGTATTGCCCTCGCCCTCGGTGGCGCGCGGGGCCGTTCCATGCTGCGTATCGTAGGTAAAACGGGAATCGCCGCGACGCATGATGACCAGCGCGACCACGATGGCCACAACCAGCACGATACCGGCGATAATAACCGTCAACTGGGAAGACATCTACGGGCCCTCCCTATTTGAGCTTGCGGGTCTTGGGCTTAAAGCGCATACCCGCCTGGCGTCCGCCACGTGCGGAGAATCCATAGCCGGACTGCGGCACGACGCCGGACATCAAAAACGGAATGGCAACCAGACCCGTCAGGATCGAGGACGGCAGCGCATGGCCGAAGATCGCCACGACAAAGCTCGTCTCCAAACCCATAAACAGCAAGATGATGCTGTAGATCACATTAATGACGAGCGCAAAGGCGCCCACAGTGACGCCGCGCGCACTCGGGGTACCGCCCGTCTGACCGACGGCGCTGTGCACCAGGGCAAAAGAACCCACGGTCAGCAGGAGCGACATAACGCCCACCGGCACGGCAGCGGACAGGTCATAAAACAATCCGCTGCAAAAACCGCACACGACGGCACGGGTCGGGTCGCCCGAGAACACGCTTAGGCACACCAGGATAATCATGAAGTTGACGCGACCGCCCGCAATGGAGATCTGCGGTGCCAGGCCTGCCTGCAGCAGCACGCACACAATGGCGGCGATCACAAACGTGCGGGAGCTCATCCCCTGCTCGTGTAGATCCATGGACATGCCCCCTATTCGCTCGAGCCGGAATCGGCCGTCTCGGACGTGTCGGAACTGTCATCCGAGCTCTCGTCCTTCGTCTTGGTCGCAGCATCGCGCGACGTTCCCTGCGGCGTGCTGTTGGCCGTGCTCACATCCTCATCCGAGGCCGACTGTTCGTCGGTCAGCGAGGTGATGACCAGCACTTCCTCGTTGTTCTCGGCCGTGGTCTGAGCGCGCACCACAATGGTGTAGTACACATCGTTTGCCGATTTCTCAACCGACGAGACGGTGCCAAGCGGTAGACCCTTGGGGAACACGCCACCGATGCCCGAGGTCACGATGATGTCGCCAACCTTAACATCGGAGTCGACGCTCACGTACTCAAGACGCAGCGTGCCGTCAGCCTGACCCTGCAGCATGCCCTGGGCGCGCGTGTCCTGCACCATGGCGGACACACCCGAGTTCTCGTCGCCAATCAGGCGCACGGTAGAGGTCTTGGCCGATACCTCGATAATCTGGCCGATAACACCGGCAGAACTCGTCACGGGCATGTTGATGGTAAGGCCGTCGGCAGAGCCCTTGTCGATGGTAACGGTCGAAGTCCAGGCATCGCCGGAGGCACCGACAATACGAGCAGCGGTCGATTTGAGGTTATAGGTCGACTGCAGGCCGACCAGCCCTTCCAGACGCTCAGCAGTCTTTTGAGCCTCGGAGAGCTCGGCAACCTTAGAGGTCAGCTCCTCGTTTTGCTTCTTGAGCTCGTCGAGCGTGTCCTGCGACGCCGTAAGGTTAGAGAACACGTTGCCGATCGCATTGAAGGGAGCCGCCACAGCCGAACCCACAAAGCGCACCGGCGAGGTAATCGTCGTTACGCCCGAACGCACGGCATGAATCGGTCCTGCCTCGCCCTCGCGGATGTAAAACGTGAGCAGCAACACCGAAATCAGGCTGAAAACAATCAACGGGCGCATACCCGTTGATTGTCGCTTGGTATTCAGATTTGTGGAGAAACCCGAAGATCGTGCCAAATGGAATCCACCTTTTGGAAATTAAGCATTGGTCTGGACGAAGCCGCCATCAAACGCATTGGCCTCGAGCACGCGGGCACAGCCGTTAACGACGTTATCGAGCGCCGTGGGGCTGACGTTGACCGAAACACCGGTCTCATCGCGCAGGCGCACGTCGAGACCGCGCAGCAGCGCGCCGCCACCAGTCAGCAAAATGCCGTAGTACATAAGGTCCGAGGCAAGATCGGGCGGCGTAGCGTCGAGTGCGTCCTTGACGGCCTTGGCCATCTCGTCGAGTGGCTTGTTGAGTGCGCGACGAATCTCCTCGCTCTCGATGCGCACGGTCTTGGGCAGACCGGTGATCACGTCGCGGCCGTTGACCTCGACATCGAGCTCGTCCTTGAGCGGCACGGCGGAGCCGACCTTGATCTTGATGTCCTCGGCCGTACGCTCGCCGATGGCAAGGTTGTAGGCATCACGAACGTGCGTGAGGATGGCCTGATCGAACTCGTCGCCGGCAATACGGATGGACTGCGAGACGACGATGCCGCCCATAGCGATAACGGCGACCTCGGTGGTACCGCCACCGATGTCGATGACCATGGAGCCGGTGGGCTCCTCGACGGGCAGGTCGGCGCCGATAGCGGCAGCCATGGGCTCCTCGATCAGGTAGGCCTGGCGAGCACCGGCCTGGATCGTGGCCTCAAAGACAGCACGCTTCTCGACCGACGTGACACCGGAGGGAACGCAGACGACAACGCGCGGACGCGGGGTCCACGGATAGCGCTTCTCGGAAGCCTTGTCGATAAAGTAGCGAAGCATGGCTTCGGTAACATCGAAGTCGGCGATGACGCCGTCCTTCAGGGGACGAACGGCCACGATGTTGCCGGGCGTACGGCCGAGCATGCGCTTTGCCTCGATACCGACCGCCAGGATGCGCTCGTCGTTCTTGTCGATGGCGACAACAGAGGGCTCGCGAATGACGATGCCCTTGCCGCGCACGGAGACAAGCGTATTTGCGGTACCGAGGTCGATGGCAAGATCGCCCGCATAGCTACCGAAGAACATATCCATCAAAGAAAACAACGCAACTCCTGATGTGTTGGATGATTGCTGGAAAACTACTAGCTCATCATACTAGCGCAAGCCCGGCACCTCACTTGCGGTGAAGCGCCGGGCAAAGCTAAATCCCATAAGGTCACTACTGGTTGTCAGCAGCCGAGAAATCCATATCGAGCGAGGAAACGGCCCAGCCGATATGGTTGTCGGAGCGCACGAATTTAACGGTGTACTCCTGCTCGCCTCCCTTGGACAGCGATGCCTTCACCTTGGCGGTCGTCTCGGTCATGGACTGATCCATGCCCTCGACGGACACGGTGGCACCCTGCGGAATCGAGGAGATGATCATCGACTTGGCGTCCTCGGACAGGCCCGAGGCCAGGCAAGACTCGGCCTTTGCGGTGTCACCGTCGCCGGCAGCCTGGAACAGATCGGTAACGACCGACTCCTGAGACGGGAAGCCAAAGCCGCGCGTGTAGGCAAAGCCCAGACCGCCCGCGGCGATCAAAATGAGCAGAAGCAGCACGATGAAGACTTTGAGACCCGTGTGGCGATGGCGACGACGGACCTTGGCCTGCTTACGATCCTGACGGTCCTGCTGGACCATCTCGGACTCGGACAGCGTAAAGAAGCCGGTGTCCGAGGGATCGGGCATAAACTGACCGGTCGCGCCCGTAGGATCGAGCGGATCGACGGCAGGAGCGTCCATCGCGGGCGCCGGAGCCGTGGCCATAGCCGTCTGGGCAGACAGCGCGGCAAGCGAATCGTGCACGCGGGCAAGCTCGTCGGCCTGCTCGGAGGTGAGCTGGTAGATGCCATCGGCAGTAGCGGCGTTAAAGGCGTCGAGTGCGTCGGAGGGACGGCCGGCGGCAGAAAGCGCCTGACCCATGCCGGCGTTGAGCGCACGTGTGTCGTCGCGAGGGCCGGCAAAGTCGATAGCCGTGCGGTAGGTCTCCACGGCATCCGCCGGACGGTCGAGTTTAATGAAGCAACGACCGAGCTCGCCGAGTGCGGCGGCAGGAGCCGGATTGGCGCCGTCGATGGCGGCCTGACGGAAGGCAGTACCCGCGTTGGCATAGTCGCCCGACTGGAACAGCGCATTGCCCAGGCCCAGATAGGCCTTGAACGGCGTGGCATAGGAAGCATCCTGCGTAGCGGCAGAGAACGCCTGAGCGGCCGTCGTGTAGTCGCCCACGGCGGCGAGCGCCTTGCCGCGGTTGGTGAGCAGCGCACCGCGCTTGCCGTAGGTGCCGTCGTTGAGGGCGGCGGCATAGGCCTCGGCGGCCTCGGCATACATGCCCAGGTGCATCAGGGCGTTGCCACGAAGGTGATCGGCCTCGCCCATAATCTCATCGGGAGTCTTTGCCGCCCCAAGCATCTGGGCTGCAGCGGAAAAATCACCCGCGCGGTAAGCGGCGCGGCCCTGTTGGATCAGCTGGCTATTCAAGGAAGTCCCCTTTACTCGTGAACGATCTCGACATGGACGATCTCGTCGCCGGCACGCAGCTGCGAAATCACGTCGAGACCCTCGACCGTGGCACCAAAGACGGTGTAACCGGAATCGAGGTTATGCTGGGCACCCAGGCAGAAGTAGAACTGCGAACCCGCGGAATCGGGATCCATGGAGCGCGCCATGGCAAGGGCACCATCGACATGGCTGTTGCGCGGATTGGTGGCAAACTCGCCCTTGATGCAGTAGCCGGGGCCACCGGTACCGGGCATGCCGTCGGGGCCCTCAAGGCCGGCAGCGACGTCGGCGCCGGACATGTCGCGGGTATTGGGGTCGCCGCCCTGGATGACAAAACCGGGAACATAGCGATGGAACTTAAGGCCATCATAGAAGCCCATCGTGGAAAGCTCGCAGAAGTTCGCGACATGAATGGGAGCGCCCTCGCCGTCAAACTTGACCTTGATGGTACCCTTCGACGTCTCGATTACGGCGCACTCGTCGCCGGCAAGCTGATACTCGGGCGTGTAGAGCTCTTTCTTAAAACCAAACATGTGGTTCCTTCCTCGTGCGTTTAAAGCATATTTGTACGAATTGTAGCAATAAGCACGGGCTTACATCAATTGCGCACGTAGGTTATGCCGACTATGGCGAACTAATTTTAGGAACGCTGCTGCGGCTTCCAGGAGCCCACGTTGGCGTCGTACTGGTTCAGCGCGCTGTTGCCGCCCTGCGCGATGGGCGCCAGGATCTCGCTTTGGTGGGAGCTCATCGACTCGCCATCGGGAATGGCCAGCGAAATGTCCCAGCTCTGGCAGATCACGTCGACACGCTCGTACATCCACTCGGCAAGCTGCTTTAGGTGGGCGATGTCGTCCGCATAGACCGTATCGTCCTGTACTTTCAGGTTGTTGAGCTCATCTTGCGTCTTTTTGATCTGGTCGCGCAGGGCGTAGGCACTCTGCGACAGCTCCTGACGGGTGGACAGCGGCGTTCGGAGATAGCCGTTGTTGAAGGAATCGATGACCTCGCCGATCTGATCCTCGTCACCGTAGGACACGATGGTCTGATACAGACCGTCGAGCCTGGTATAGAGCTGATCGTCGGTCAGCACGGTTTCTTCCTGGACCACCTCGGCAGAATCGTCCTGCTTGGTATCGTCCTCAGTCGCCTCGCCCTTTTGGCGCGTAGGGAAGGTCGTCTGCGCGGCCTGGCCAAACTGGTCATAGAAGCCAGGCATAACACCCATGGGATCGGCCGTCACGAACCAATAGGCCCCACCGCACACGACGGCAAGAACCGCGATGACGATAAGCGGCTTGGGAATATGACGCTTGTGCTTGTGATAAGCGTCCTCGTCGGGATGCACCTTACGCTTGGGTTTTTGAGGATCGTCGTGCAGGGAAACCGGCGTGGGAATAACGACCTTGGGGATACCGAAATCCTTATCGAAAGCCGGCAGCACGCAGGTCTCATTGGGGTCGGCGGCGTCCGAAAGCACCGCAGCGGCAGAGGCTGGCGCATGCGGCACCTCGGTATCGATCTGCTCTTGCGTTAGGCGCGGAAAGCCCGCCGTGCGGCCCGCTGCCAGGTCGGATGCGGCCGCGTCCTCGGAGAGGATACCCGGAGCGGGGCGTCCGCATTTGGGGCACGTACGATCATGCGGAGAAAGACGGGCACCGCAGCCCTCACAGAACACGAACTCGGTATGCTCGGGACCATCGCCCGGACCCACATAGGCGTTGCAGTAGGGGCAGAACGAGGCGCCGTCCTCGATAGTCTTAAGGCAATGCGGGCAAATCACGGCATCCTCTTTTCGAAGCAATTCAAACAATCGAGGTTAGAGCATAACATCGCCACGGCCCGACAGGAGCAAGGCACCAATTCAACATCGGAGGGTAGCTAATTTGGGACGGGGCTTTTTTAGCTGCCCTGGCCGCCAATTGGCCAAATCGATCGCGCCATCAGCCTGGGGGCCATCAGCCGGGGTGGCTAAAAAAGCCCCGTCCCAAATTAGCTACCCTGTAAGGTGCGGTTACAACTTCTTTTTCTTGGGCATCGAGACTTTGATGCCTTGGGCGGACTTGGTCACGCGAGAGCGCTTGGTTCCGGAACTCTTCTTTTTCTTGGGCTGGGCCTGGGCCACGCCCTCGAGTGCGCGGGCCTCGGCCTCACGAACGGTGCGAGCTTCGCGGCGCTGCGCCATGTCGGCGGCGACGCGCTTGGCAAAACGCTCCGCCGTCGAACCCGTCGAGCTCACCTTGCCGCCACCGCGACCCAGGCGGACGCGCACACCGCGGCCAAAACCAGTTGCGGCATGACGACGACGCGGCTTGAGCGAATCCATCATCGTGGCGAGCTTAAAGAACACCGAGCAGGTAAAGACCACGATGACAGCCAAGATAACCATCTGGCCCATCGACAGGTTGGCAATAGACAGCAGCTCCGGGAATCCGATAACGCCCACCAGGATGCCGGCGACTACAAACACAAAGAGCACCACACGTAAGGGCGTGAGAGGCTGCGAGATGCGCCAGATCAGGCTTACGCTCGCCGCGCACGACGTAAGCAGGCACATCGTAGACAGCGTGAGCTGGCTAAAGCCAAACACGCGCGCCACAAAGATATCGAGCGCCGCAGCCAAAATGACCGCAATCGACGCCGGCAGTGCCCGCTTGAGCACGTTCGTCAGGAACGACCCCTTCACGCGAGCATTGTTGGGCTCCAGGCCCAACACAAAGCCCGGCGCGCCAATACAGAAGAAGTTAATGAGCGTCATCTGGATGGGCTCGAAGGGGTACGGCGGCAGCGCGATGCACAGCGCCGCCAAGCCCATCGAGAACAGCGTTTTGGTCAGGAACAGCGCCGCGGAGCGCTGCAGGTTGTTGATGGAACGACGGCCCTCGGCCACCACGGCAGGCATCGAGGCAAAGTCGTTGTCGACGAGTACGATCTCGGCCACGTTACGCGCGGCGTCGGAGCCAGCCGCCATGGCGACGGAGCAGTCGGCCTCCTTGAGCGCCAGCACGTCGTTAACGCCGTCGCCCGTCATGGCCACGGTGTGCTCGCGGCGCTTGAGCGCCTGCACGAGCTCGCGCTTCTGCTGCGGGGTCACACGACCAAAGACATGGTAGCGGTCCACTGCGGCATCGAGCTTGGCCGGCGTATCGAGCGTCGTGGCGTCCACATAAGCGTCCGCCCCCGGCACGCCCACCACGCGCGCGATCGACGACACCGTTCGCGGGTCGTCGCCACTGATCACGTTGAGGGTCACGCCCTGCTCGTTAAAGTACCCGATGGTCTCGGCGGCCGAGGTGCGGATCTCGTCGCGAATGGTCACAAAGCCCACGGGCTCTGCCTCGCCCACCATATCGCCATCGGGCGTAAAGCCGTCCACGCGCGCCACCACGAGCACGCGGCAGGTATCGGCAAGCTCGGCGACACGATTCTCGACCTGCGAAAACACACGCTCCGAAAGCACAAACTGCGCGGCGCCCATTACATAGGAGCCCTGCGCAAAAGAAGCGCCACTCCATTTTTTAGACGACGAGAATGGAATGACCGACAGCGGCTCAGACACCTCGACCGGCCGATCGGCGTAATAGTTGAGCAGCGCCTGGCAGGTCTCGTTGGCATCGGCCGAAGTCGCACGTGCCACGTTAGCCAGCGCAAAATCGAGCACCGTGGTATCGACGGGAACAGCCGCCTCGCCCGAGTCCGCACCAAAGCCAACACCCTCAACAGGCAGCGGGTAGGTGCCCTCGACCTCCATGCGGCCCGAGGTAATGGTGCCCGTTTTGTCCAGGCACAAAACGTCGACGCGCGCAAGCGTCTCGATGCAATAGAGCTGCTGTGCCAGCACCTTGCGACGCGCCAGGCGCACCGTGGCGATCGCGAGCACCGACGAGGTCAGCAGCACCAGGCCCTGCGGAATCATGCCCAGCAGGGCGCCCACCGTGGACAGCAGCGCCGAAGAAGGCACACGACCGGCCAGCAGCTCGGAGAAGCACCACGAAAGCGCGCTATCGCCCGGGGTTCCCGCGGCATCCCACAGCTCGCTCACACTCGAGGCAAACAACGCCAAACCGAGCGGGATCATGATGATGCTCGCAAAGCGCACGATGGCGTTCAGCGCGTTCATGATCTCGGAATTGACCTTTTTGACGTACTTGGCCTCGTTATTAATTTTGGCCACGTAGTTGTCGGCGCCAACATGGATCACGCGGGCGCGCAGCAGGCCCGAGTCGATAAAGCTGCCGCTCATGAGCTCGGAACCGGGCTGTTTCTTAATAAGGTCGCTCTCGCCCGTAAGCAGGCTCTCGTTGACGAGCGCCTCGCCCGAAACCACCACGGCGTCAGCGGGAATCTGGTCGCCGCGCCCCAGGCGGATGATGTCGTCGAGCACGATCTGGTCCAGGTCGAGCTCCACCTCGGCACCGTCGCGCACCGCGATGGCCTTCTTGGAGGTCAGCAGTGTGAGCTTATCGACCATCTTCTTGGAACGCATGGACTGAATGACGCCAATAGCGGTATTGAGGAACACCACGAACAGAAACGTCAGGTTCTTAAACGAACCGGTCAAAATGACCAGGAACGCCAAGATCACGTTGATCAAATTGAACAGCGTGCAGAGGTTCTCGATGATGAGCTCTTTGACCGACTTGGTCTTGAGCTCCATGTTGCGGTTGATCTTACCGGCGGCGATGCGCTCCTCGACCTCGGCGGTCGAGAGTCCGCGCTCGATATCCGTTGCTGCCATACCACGTCCCATCACGTCGCGTCGGTATAAGAAAAACCGCCCGGACCATGCGAGGTTCGGACGGTCTTACGTTCGATGGTGCCCCATGTTGGATTCGAACCAACGGCCTTCTGCTCCGGAGGCAGACGCTCTAATCCCCTGAGCTAATAGGGCCAACGTTTGGCATTATACCCAAGTGCACCACGGGCTATCAAATAAAAGAAAAAGCTTTGCAATTCCGAGGAAGACGCGGCGCAACGGCCCACTTTAGAAGGCAAAAGCGAGTCAGATAGTATAAACTCTCATGCACCATATATACACGGCTCGCGATGCGGGCCGTTTTTGCAAGGGTTATCCATCGAGGTGAGAGGCGCACCATGATTGCAATTTTAAAGCAGAGCGCCAGCGACGAGGCCGTCAGCCATATCGTCAGCTGGATTGAGAAAAAGGGCCTGAAGACCGATGTCTCGCGCGGCGAGAACGAGACGATCATCGGCCTGGTGGGCGATACGACCAAGATCGACCCGTTCCTGCTCGAGTCTATGGACGTCGTCGAGCGCGTACAGCGCGTCTCCGAGCCGTTCAAGCGCGCCAACCGCAAGTTCCACCCCGAGGACTCCGTCATCGACTGCGGCCACGGCGTCAAAATCGGCGGCGACCAGTTCCAGGTCATCGCCGGCCCCTGCTCCGTCGAGGGCGAGAACCTCATCCGCATCGCCCGCCGCGTGAAGGCCGCCGGCGCCACGATGCTGCGAGGCGGCGCCTACAAGCCCCGCACCTCCCCGTATGCCTACCAGGGCATGGGCCCCGCCGGCCTGGACCTGCTGTGCGAGGCATCCGCCGAGCTCGACATGCCGATCGTTACCGAGATCATGGACCCACGCGACGTGCAGGTCTTCCTGGACAAGAAGATCGACGTCATGCAGATCGGCGCCCGCAACGCCCAGAACTTCCCTCTACTCAAAGAGGTCGGCAAGACCAAGACTCCGGTCTTGCTTAAGCGCGGCATGTCCGGCACGATCGATGAACTGCTCATGGCCGCCGAGTACATCATGAGCGAGGGCAACGACAACGTCATCCTGTGCGAGCGCGGCATCCGCACCTTCGAGACCCGCACCCGCAACACCTTCGACCTCAACGCCGTGCCGGTGCTGCACCACCTGTCGCACCTGCCCGTCGTCGCCGACCCCAGCCACGCCACCGGTTACACCCGCTACGTTGAGCCCATGGCGCTCGCCGCGACCGCCTGCGGTGCCAACGGCCTGGAGATCGAGGTCCACGACGAGCCGAGCCACGCCTGGTCCGACGGCGCCCAGGCCCTCACCCCCGATAAGTTCGACGACACCATGCGCCGCATCCGAGCCATCCGCGAGGTCGTCTGCCAAGAGACCATGGAGTAGGCCATGGGTACGGTGAGAAACGCACGCGTCAACCAGGGCGGTCCCAAGTGTGCCGGCATCGTCGGCCTGGGCCTCATCGGCGGCAGCTTTGCCCGCGGCTACGCGCAGGCAGGCGTCCGCGTGCTTGCCTGGGACCCCGACGATGACGTGATGACGGCCGCCAGCATGGGCACCGTTGCCGGCGAGCTCAACGACGAGACGCTCGGCGAATGTGACATCATCGTCCTTGCCTGCTACCCCGAGGCCTGCATCGAGTGGCTCGAGGTGCACGCCCAGGCGCTCGCCGACGCCACCGACACCGATGCCATCATGGGCCCCGTGGTGATCGACACCGTGGGCGTCAAGGGCATTGTGTGCGAGCGGGCCTTTGAGCTTGCCCGCGAGCACGGTTTTTACTTTGTGGGCGCACACCCCATGGCGGGCACGCAGTTCTCGGGCTACGCGCATTCCCGCGCCGACCTGTTCCAGGGCGCACCGCTCGTGCTTGTACCGCCCGCGGTGGACGACGCCCTTAAGCTGGAGCTTTTGGGCCAGGTGCGCGAGATGGTGCGCCCCTTGAGCTTTGGCAAGTTCAGCGTAACGAGCGCCGCCGAGCACGACCGCGTCATCGCCTTTACGAGCCAGCTCGCGCACGTGGTATCCAACGCCTACGTCAAAAGCCCCACAGCTCAGGTCCACCACGGCTTTTCGGCCGGCAGCTACCGCGACCTCACCCGCGTAGCGCACCTCAACCCGCAAATGTGGTCAGAGCTCATGATCGACGACGCCGACGCGCTCGCCTTCGAGATCGACCATCTGATCGAGTCGCTTGGCGCCTACAGCCGTGCACTCAAGGACCGCGACCAGCGCTATCTGGAGAATCTCCTTGCCGAGGGCGACCGCATTAAGCGCGCACTCGACGACGAGGCCTCCCACTAGACCACCTATCACGCCAGGTCGAAAGGACCGAAGCTTATGGCGATTACCATCGATATCGACACCGCACGCCCCTACCAGGTGCATGTGGGCACGTTTTTGCTGGAGCAGGCGGGACCGATCGTGCGCGCCACTGCCGGCGGCACCAAAGCCGTCATCGTGACGGACACCAACGTCGGCCCGCTCTACCAGATGCCCGTTAAGCAGAGCCTGGAGGCGTCAGGCTACGAGGTGAGCATCTGCACCTTCGAAGCCGGCGAGGCCCATAAGCGCGCCGAAACCTATGTTGCCATTTTAGAGTTTGTGGCCGAGCACGAGCTTTCGCGCTCCGATGTGATCGTGGCGCTTGGCGGCGGCGTCGTGGGCGACGTTGCCGGCTTTGTGGCCGCCACCTACATGCGCGGCTGTAAGTTTGTGCAGATCCCCACAAGCCTGCTCGCCATGGTGGATTCGTCGGTCGGCGGCAAGACGGCAATCGACCTGGCTGCCGGCAAAAACCTCGCGGGCGCCTTCTGGCAGCCGAGTGTTGTTATCGCCGATGTTGGATGTCTGGCCACCCTCACGCCCGAACAGTTCGCCGACGGCTGCGGCGAGGTTGTGAAGCACGCCGTGATCGCCGACCCGGAGCTTTTCGCCGAGCTGGAGAAGACCCCGCTCACGCTGAAGCTGCTCAACCAAGATGTGGCCCGCGTGGCGCTTATCATCGCCCGCAACATCGACATCAAGCGCGCCGTGGTCGTCGCCGACGAGCGTGAGACCAACCAGCGCAAGCTGCTCAACTTTGGACACAGCGCCGGACACGCCGTCGAGGCCTGCGAGCACTTTGAGCTCGGACACGGCAACTGCGTGTCGATCGGCATGGGCATCATCACGCGCGCCGCAGCCCTGCACGGCGTTTGCGATGCTGCACTGCCCGGTCGTATTGAGGAGCTCTGCGCCCGCCATGGCCTCAAGACCCGCTGCGACCTAGATGCCAATGCCGTCTTTGCCGAAGCGCTCCACGACAAGAAGCGCGCGGGCGAAACCATCGACCTGGTGATTCCGCACGGCATTGGCCGCTGCAGCATCGACCGCACGCCGCTTTCCACTTTCCACGAACTCATTGCCGAGGGCCTCGGCCAGAATGGAGACGCATTCGCATGCTAGCCCGCATCACCCCGTCCCCGCTTAAGGGCACCGTTCCCGCCATCGCGTCCAAGTCGATGGCGCATCGTCTGATCATCTGCGCGGCGCTTGCCAACGGCGAGACACACGTCGCCTGCAACACCACCTGCGCCGACATCGAGGCTACGGTGCGTTGCCTTACGGCCCTAGGTGCTCGTATCGAGACCGTCGAGGACGGCTTCCAGGTTCACCCCACCATGAAGAGTATTGAGTTTGGCCTGCTCAAGGCCCTTGCCGGCGGCACGCTCGACTGCGGTGAAAGTGGCTCCACGCTGCGCTTTATGCTTCCTGTCGCCTGCGCGCTGGGTGCGGATGCCACCTTCGTAGGCCAGGGCCGCCTGGGCGCCCGCCCGCTCTCCCCGCTCTCGGACGAGATCATCGCCGCCGGCTGCGATCTACAGGGTCTGGGCGGTTTTCCGCTCAAGACGAGCGGACGCATGCGCCCGGGCACCTTTGTGCTGCCGGGCAACGTGAGCTCGCAGTACATCTCCGGCCTGCTGCTGGCAGCCCCGTTGCTCGCCCAGCCCTCCTGCGTGCAGGTATGCGGCCTTATCGAGAGCCGCCCCTACATCAACCTGACGATCCAGGCCATGAAGGCCTTCGGCGTCGAGGTCAACGTCGAGCGCATCCCCGCCAATGACGGCCAGCCCGAGATCACGAACTTCCGCGTGAGCAGCGGCTCGTACCGCACGCCCGGCAGCGTAGCCGTCGAGGGCGACTGGTCCAACGCCGCCTTTTGGCTGTGCGCCGGTGCCATCGGCACCGACCCCATCACCGTCGAGGGCGTGTCGCTGAGCTCCGCACAGGGCGACCGCAACGTACTTGCCGCGCTTTCGCGCTTTGGCGCCCGCATCGTGCGCTCCACCAACGCCGCCACAGTGCAGTCCGACAAACTCGCCGGCTTTGAGATGAGCGCCCACGACATTCCCGACCTGGTACCCGTTATCTCGGCCGTGGCCTCGCTGGCTCAGGGCCGCACGTTCATCCGTGACTGTGCGCGCCTGCGCATCAAGGAATCTGACCGTCTGGTCACCACCACCCGCGAGCTCATCGCATTGGGCGCACAGGTGCGCATTGCCGGCGACGACCTCATTATCAAGGGTGTCGATGCCTTTACCGGCGGCGAGGTCGATTCGCACAACGACCATCGCATCGCCATGATGGCCGCTATCGCCGCGAGCCGTGCCACCGGCGAAGTTGTGATCCACGGCGCCGAGGCTGTCAACAAGTCCTATCCCGATTTCTTTGACCACTACCGTCTGCTGGGCGGCAAGGTCACGCTCGAGGAGGAATAGCATGTCCTCGACCTTTGGCAACGTATTGCACCTGAGCATCTTTGGTCAGTCGCACTCCCCCGCCATCGGCTGCTCGCTCGATGGCATCCCCGCTGGTATTGCCGTTGACCAGGAGCAGCTGCAGGCCTTTTTGGACCGTCGCGCCCCCGGCCGCGACGAGACCGCGACAAAGCGCAACGAGGCCGACGCCGCGCATATCATAGCCGGTGTGGTCGATGGACACACCACGGGCGCGCCTATCGCAGCGATTATCGAGAACACCAACACGCGCTCCAAGGACTATTCCGAGCTGCGCCGCAAGCCCCGCCCCGGGCACGCAGACTTTCCTGCCCGCGTGAAGTACCACAACATGCACGACGTCGCCGGCGGTGGGCATTTCTCCGGCCGCCTAACGGCCCCTTTGTGCATCGCCGGCGGCATCGCGCTGCAGGCACTCGAAGCCCGTGGCATCAAGGTCATGGCGCACGTGGCGCAGATCGGCGGCATCTCCGACCTGCCCATGGACGACATGGTCTATCGCGAAGCCGACCGCAAGGCAATCCTTACGAACGATCTGCCGTGCATTGACGCCGCCGCAGCCGGCCGCATGCGCGAGGAGATCCTAGCCGCGCGCGACGAACTCGACAGCATCGGCGGCATCGTGGAGTGCGGCATCTACGGCCTACCTGCGGGCATCGGCGACCCCATGTTCGACGGCATCGAGAACCGCATCGCACAGATCGCGTTTGGCATTCCCGCCGTAAAGGGCGTGGAGTTTGGCATGGGCTTTGCCGTGGCCGCCTTGCGCGGCAGCGAGAACAACGATCCGTATCGCATCGATGCCGAGACCGGTGAGATCGAGGTCGAATCCAACAACGCCGGCGGCATTCTGGGCGGTATTTCGACCGGCGCGCCCGTCATGTGGCGCATGGCCGTAAAGCCGACGCCCTCCATTAGCCGCGAGCAGCAGACGGTCGACATGGACGCTATGGAAAATGTCGAACTCTCGGTCCACGGTCGTCACGATCCCTGCATCGTCCCCCGAGCCGTCCCCGTAGCCGAGGCAGCCGCCGCCCTCGCAATTTGGGATGCCCTCCTCGAGGACGCAGCCCAGCGCTAACCCACCCTGGGGTAGTTAATTTGGGACGGGGCTATTTTAGCTACCCCGGCAGTTAACGCGACGTTTTGGCCGATTTGCTGCCGGGGTAGCTAAAATAGCCCCGTCCCAAATTAACTACCCCAGGCAACGATTTACGAAAGGGGCCTCCATGGACCTTGCCGACATCCGCCAGGCAATCGATGGCATCGACACCACGCTTCTCAGCAGCTTTGTCGAACGCATGGACATTGCCACCGAAGTCGCCAAATCAAAAATCGAGATGGGCAAGGCCGTCTTCGACCCCGCCCGCGAGCGCTCCAAGCTCAACAACCTCGCCAGCCGCGCACCCGAGCGCTACGAGGCGCAGACCATCACGCTGTTCCGCCTCCTCATGAGCATGAGCAAGGCCGAGCAGCAGCGCTATATCAACGAGCTCAAGGGCATCACGGTCTCGCAAAAGGCCCACGCCACTGCCGAGGCCTTCGACACGCCCTTCCCCCAGACTGCCAGCGTCGCCTGCCAGGGCGTTGAGGGCGCCTACAGCCAGATCGCCGCGTGCAAGCTCTTCGACGTGCCCGATATCGCGTTCTTCGACACCTTCGAAGGTGTCATGCGCGCTGTACGCGACGGCTTCTGCGAGTTTGGCGTACTGCCCATCGAGAACTCCACCGCCGGCTCGGTCAACGCTGTCTACGACCTGCTCGCCCAGTTCGACTTCCATATCGTGCGCTCGCTGCGCCTCAAGATCGACCACAACCTGCTCGTCAAGCCCGGCACCAAGCTCCAGGACGTGCACGAGGTCTACAGCCATGGCCAAGCCATTGCCCAGTGCGCCGGCTTTATCGAGGCGCACGACCTGCACGCCACCAAGTATCCCAACACGGCCATGTCGGCCGAAATGGTTGCCAACTCCGAGCGCACCGACGTCGCCGCCATCGCCTCGCGCAGTTGCGCGGCGCTCTACGGTCTGGAGGTGCTGGAGCCCAACATTCAGGACTCGGACAACAACTACACGCGCTTTGTCGTCATCAGCCGCGAGCCGCGCGTCTACCCCGGCGCCAACCGCACCTCGCTCATGATCACCACGGCCAACGAGCCGGGCGCGCTCTATCGCGTACTCGAGCGCTTCTATGCGCTCAATATCAACCTCATCAAGCTCGAGAGCCGCCCCATCCCCGGCCGCGACTTTGAGTTTATGTTCTACTTTGATCTGGACTGCCCCTTTGGCAGCAAGGCCCTCGACGACCTGCTCGATTCCATCGACGACGTGTGCGAGAGCTTCACCTACTTTGGCAGCTACACGGAGGTGCTCTAGATGACCGATACCGCCGCAACCCGCCCCTACGGCGTGCTGGGCCGCGTGCTGGGCCACACCTACACCCCGACCATCTACAAGGAGCTGGCGGGGCTTGAGTACGTGCGTTTTGAGCGCGAGCCCGAAGACCTCGCGGCCTTTATGACCGGCGACGAGTGGGAGGGCACCAACGTGACCATTCCCTACAAGCGCGCCGTCATGGAATACCTGGACGAACTGAACCCGCTCGCCGAACGCATGGGCAACGTCAACACAATTACGCGTCTGCCCGATGGCCGTCTGCGAGGCGACAACACCGACTACTTCGGCTTCCAGTGCCTGGTCGAAGAGTTGGGCGTTGAGGTTACCGGCAAGAAGGTCCTCGTGCTCGGAGCCACCGGAGGCGCCGGCACCACAGCAAGTATGGTGCTGGACGACCTGGGCGCGATCGTGGTGCCCGTGGGACGCACGAGCGAGGTTAACTACGACAACATCGCACAGCAGTCCGACGCCGCGCTGCTCGTCAACTGCACGCCTGCCGGCATGTTCCCTCACTGCCCCGACGCACCTTGCACGCTCGAGGGCCTCGGCGCGCTCGAGGGCGCCATCGACATTGTCTACAACCCTGCCCGCACGGGCCTCATGCTCGAGGCGGAGCGCCGCGGCATCCCCTGCATCGGCGGCCTGCTCATGCTTGTGGCCCAAGCGGCGCAAGCTGTCGAGCGCTACACCGGCCAGGTCACCCCGCGCGAGCGCATCCTGGACGTGACGAAACGCCTGTCCCACCGCGAGCAGAATATCGCCCTGATCGGCATGCCGGGGTCGGGCAAAACCCGCGTGGGCGAGCAGATTGCCCTGCTCACGGGACGCGAGCACATCGATCTGGACCGCGCGCTTGAAGAGCGCCTAGGCATGCCCTGCGCCGACTTTATCGTCGAGCACGGCGAGCCGGCCTTCCGCGAGCAGGAGACGGCGGCCCTGGCCGATATCTCCAATCGCAGCGGCCTGGTGCTTTCCACCGGCGGCGGCGTCGTCACGCGAGACGAGAACTACCCGCTGCTGCACCAGAACAGCCAGATTGTGATGCTCAACCGCAAGCTCGACGAACTCGCCCACAAGGGTCGCCCCATCACCGCCCGCGACGGTATCGACAAACTGGCCGAGCAGCGCATGCCGCGCTACCGCGCTTGGGCCGACTACATCATCGACTCGCGCGACTGCGCCGCCAACACCGCGGTCGCCGTCCTCGACACCCTTCCACCAGCCCTCTAGCAAAAACCACCACAAAGGGGACAGGCACCTTTGTGGTGGTTTTCCGTTCCGCCGCACCGCCCGCCCAACCGCAAAGGAAGCAACCATGAAAGCACTCGTCATTAATGGCCCCAACCTCAACATGCTCGGCATTCGCGAGCCGGGCATCTACGGCAGCGACAACTACGACCGTCTGGTCCAGATCTGCCAGGAAGCGGGAGCCGCGCAGGGCTTTAACGAGGTCGAGGTTTTCCAGTCCAACCACGAGGGCAGCATCGTTGACAAAATCCAGGAGGCCTATAGCAAGGTCGACGGCATCGTCATCAACCCGGCGGCCTACACGCACACGAGCGTGGCGATCCTCGACGCCCTCAAGGCCGTCGCCATCCCCGCAGTGGAGGTCCACATCAGCGCCGTGGAGACCCGCGAGGACTTCCGCCAGGTAAGCTACGCCCGCCTGGCCTGCTTCGCCACCATCACCGGCGAAGGCCTCCAAGGTTACGCTCACGCGTTGGAGCTGCTGAAAGAGCATCTGCTACACTAATCCATGGGACAACATAATCAGGTTTGTTTGTCCCAAAACTTAAGTAACTGTTCGATTGACATACAAAGGAGCATATCCATGTCCCAATTCGATTACCTTGTCGTCGGTGCCGGTCTTTCGGGCGCCGTCTTTGCCAATGCCGCCAAGCGCGCCGGCAAGTCAGTCCTGGTCATCGATCGCCGCGACCACATCGCCGGCAACATCTACACCGAGGACGTCGAGGGCATCCAGGTCCACCGCTACGGCGCACATATCTTCCACACCTCCATGAAGGATGTCTGGGACTACGTCAACCGCTTCGCCGAGTTCAACAACTACGTCAACTCGCCGGTCGCCAACTTCCACGGCAACATGTACAACATGCCCTTCAACATGAACACCTTCGCCAAGATGTGGCCAGGCGTCGTCACGCCGGCCGATGCCAAGGCCAAGATCGCCGAGCAGGTGGCCGCCGAGAACATCGGCGAGCCGCAGAACCTTGAGGAGCAGGCGCTGTCGCTCGTCGGCCGCGACATCTTCGAGACGCTCGTGAAGGGTTACACCGAGAAGCAGTGGGGCCGCGACTGCAAGGATCTGCCCGCGAGCATCATCAAGCGCCTCCCCTGCCGCTTTACCTACGACAACAACTACTTCAACGACCGCTACCAGGGCATCCCCATGGGCGGCTACACCAAGATGGTCGCCAACATGCTCGAGGGCGTCGAGGTGCGCTGCGGCGTGGAGTACAAGGAGCTGATCGCCGCCGAGCCCGACATCGCCGCCAGGACGATCTACTGCGGCCCTATCGACGCGTTCTACGACTTCAAGCTGGGCACGCTCGAGTACCGCAGCTTGCGCTTCGAGACCGAGACGCTCGACGAGCAGGACCACCAGGGCGTTGCCGTGGTCAACTACACCGAGCGCGAGATCCCCTACACGCGCATCATCGAGCACAAGCATTTTGAGTTTGGCACGCAGGACAAGACCGTCATCACGCGCGAGTACCCGGCCGACTGGAAGCCCGGCGACGAGCCCTACTACCCCATCAACGACGCCAAGAACGAGACCCTGTACAAGCAGTACGAGGAGCTGGCTGCGCAGGAGGGCGACGTGATCTTTGCCGGTCGCCTGGGCGGCTACAAGTACTATGACATGGACAAGGCCATCGCCGCCGCCTTCGAGCTCGTCCGCAACGAACTGGGCGTGGAGCCGACTGAGGCGTAGGAGCGAGAACGCTCAGCCAACCACCCCGAGCAAACAGGAGGCCCGGCGCAGTTCATTCGCTACTGCCCCGGGCCTCCTTCTTAATCGACTAGTCAATTCTTTCTGTACGCCTCAAGTATCGATCAAACTGAGGAACGGTAAAATCAACCTCTCCCCTTGCAGCAGAGTAAATCATGCCCTTGCTAATTAATTGAGCTCGCAGGGGTCCAATAGATGAAACGTCTCTCCCCATATAGTGAGCTACATTCGCGAGCGTACAAGGAAGCTCGCCGCATCGCACCATGGCAATCAAAAACTCTTTTTGCCTTGGAGTGCATCGATCATATCGAACACTAAAGAAACCTTCGTCAAGACGTGCATCCGTTATAGAGGTGCAGTTGAGCACGGTTTCCAGAGAAACGAACTTACAATCAGATGAAGTCCAAATGGTCGAACAAAGCTCCTGGATGAAATACGGGTATCCCTCCGTATAGTCAATAATGGTACTGACCGCCTCGTCGGAATAGCGCACGTCAAGCTTTAACGCTGGCCTGACAATAGCCTCAACCGCCTTATCACGAGGAAGCGAGTCGACTTTTACAAAGCTGAATTGCCTCTCGGAATAAGTCTTAGCTTCGCCCAACATCTTTAGAAGCTTGGGCAGACCGGCGCAGCCAAACATAACAGGAAGACCAAGCTGGGTCGCACGATGAAGCGCGCATGCAAGGGCTTCAAGTTCTTCTTTGCTGGCATATTGCAACTCGTCAATTCCAATAAAAATCGAAGATCCTGCAGCTTGAGCATATTTTCCCAGAACGACGAGTACATCGGTAAAATCACCAGATAGATTATGAGACGAAGCGAGAGCCTCCCCCAGAGCCTCTTCATTAAAGCCCAAAGACAATGAGCCATCGCCCGCATCAACAGATAACGTTAACGATGCAAACAGGTTCTTAATCTGCTCCAATTTACTCTTAACGAGTTCAATTCTATTAAGCGAAGCCGATAGGGAGCAGCAAGCCGAAGCCAAAGGAGCGATCAGGCCCTTCTTCTCTTCGACCTCAATATGGCGGACAAGAATACCTTCGCCCTCGGCTATTGATTCAATCGAGTTAAGCAGCACCGTCTTGCCAACGCCCCTAAGGCCGTACAAAACGAGCGAACGGCTCTGATAGTTAGCAGCGAGCGCCTTGAGCTGGAGAGATGCCGATTCGAGGATATCGTCACGCCCGGCAAGATATTTGGGCATCGCGCCGGCACCGGGCGTATACGGATTGCGATAATCAATCATTGCAGGCTCCTAGGAAGAACGATCACCCGCTATCACTAGAAGGCGTACCGTAGCACCAGAAAGAAATCGGTGGACCGATAAACCACCACACACCATACTAATATATCGATAAAGCAATATGGACAACAAAGGATACACAGCAGGATGAGTCAAAAAAGGTCTGTAAGTCATCCCCATGTCTTGCAGCCCACGTTTAAACAATAGCACGCGCACGCGTCCCAAAAAGCAAAGACCCGGCATTAAACCGGGTCTTCAAAAACTCTATTGGTGCTCCATGGCGGATTCGAACCGTCGACCTTGGGATTAGAAGTCCCCTGCTCTATCCAACTGAGCTAATGGAGCATAAAAGCCGCGTGTCCAAGCGGTTACAAGTTCTCGCGGCTAAAAGATTATAACCTACTTGAACTGGTCGTGGTATGCCTTGCAGACCTCGTCCACGGGTCCGTCCATGCGCAGGTCGCCCTTCTCGATCCATACGGCACGCTGGCAAATGCGCTCAACCTGCTCCATAGAGTGAGAAACAAACAAGACCGTGACGTCGCCGCTCTCAATAAAGTGCTGAATGCGGCGTTCACACTTCTGCTGGAAAAAGACATCGCCAACAGAAAGCGTCTCATCGACGATTAGGATATCGGGCTCGGTAATCGTGGCGATAGCAAAGGCGATACGCGCGACCATACCCGAAGAGAAGTTCTTCAGCGGCATGTCAACAAAATCTTTGAGCTCGGCGAACTCGATGATTTCGTCAAAGCTAGCGTCGATAAACTCCTTGGTATAGCCAAGCAGCGCACCGTTCAGATAGATGTTTTCACGCGCCGTAAGCTCCGGGTCAAAGCCGGCGCCGAGCTCAATCAGCGGCGCGATATTGCCGTGGACCTTAACCTCGCCTTCGCTGGGCTCCAAAACGCCAGCGATGATCTTGAGCATCGTAGACTTGCCGGAACCGTTAGTACCAACAAGGCCAACGACCTCGCCGCGATGCACATCAAACGAAATGTGCTTAAGCGCACGGAACTCCTCAAAGAACAGCTCGTGCTTGGCGAGCTTAATAAAGTACTCCTTGAGGTTTGTAAGCGACTCAGACGCCATGTTAAAGATCATGGTGACGTCTTTAACCTCAACAGCAAGGGGCTGCTTGCTGTAATCAATAGCAGATTCAGTCATGAACAGCACTCCTTAGATGTAGAGAATAAACTTGTGCTCGGTCTTATGGAACACGGTATAGCCAATAGCAAGAGCAATAACAGCCCAAACAACACACAGTCCAAAGGTGAGTGCAGAGGGCACAGTATTAAACAGGAAGATATCACGCATAAACTGAAGGTAGTTGTACATGGGATTGACAACCACAAGCACCTGGATCCAATGTGCCATTTGGCTGATGTAATCGGTGGTCCAGAAAATAGGCGTCAGATACATCCAGGCCGTGATAACAACGGTCCACAGGTGCATAACGTCGCGGAAAAAGACCGCCAGCGCCGACAGCATCATGCCCAAGCCCATGCAGAAGCACATGAGCAATAGCAGGCAAACCGGCAGCAGAATTAAATGCCAGGTAGGGACAACACGGAAAAAGAGCATAACAAGGGCGACGGCAACCAAAGAGAAGGAAAAGTTGACAAGAGAGAACAGCACCTTCTGCACCGGAAATACCCATCGGTGGACCTTTACCTTTTTGAGCAGAGAAGAGGCCCAAATGATGGACATAAGCGCCTGGTTTGTCGACTCGGACATGACAGAGAACGTAATGTTGCCGACAATCAGATACAACGGATACATTTCGGGCGTAATTGACCCATTGCGGCTCTGGCCAAAAATCGTCGAAAACACGATAGACATAACAACCATCATCAGCAGCGGGTTAAGCACAGACCATGCCACGCCCAGAACGCTGCGACGATATTTGATTTTAAAATCTTTGGTGACAAGCTGCTTAAGAATGAACTTGTCCTTTTCAAAATCATTTTTAGCGTGAGAGGCCGGTTTAGCCACCGCTTTCTGACTCTCTACATTGTCAGCCACGGACCATCTCCTTGTCTCGCAAACCATAACAGTGGAAAGTATAGCCCTCCAGCGCAGGCGATAACCCACCGCAACAAATCTGGAGAACTAACCCATATCTAATCAAAGGGGCAGGCGATAGGTATACTTTCGACCAGATGAGTCATTAAAGGAGGTCCTATATGGACTATTCAAATACCGCAGTCATTATCCCCTGTTACAACGAGGCGTTGACGATTGGCAAAGTTGTCGACGATTTTCACCGAGAGCTGCCTGGTGCAATTGTCTACGTTTACGACAACAACTCGTCCGACGACACTTCGCAAATCGCCAAGCAGCACGGGGCTACGGTGCGCCACGAGCCCAGGCAGGGCAAAGGCAACGTGTGCCGCCAAATGTTCCGCGATATCGATGCCGAATGCTACTTGATGGTCGATGGCGACGATACCTACCCCGCTGAGGCCGCCAAGCCACTCTGTGAGCCCATCCTTAGTGGAGAAGCAGATATGACTGTTGGCGATCGCCTGTCAAACGGCACCTATGCCGAAGAGAACAAGCGCGCTTTTCACGGCTTTGGCAATAACCTTGTTCGCGCCATGATCAAGTGGATTTACGGTTACAGCTTTGACGACGTGATGACTGGCTATCGAGCCATGAGCAAGCCTTTCGTCAAGACCTTCCCCGTTTTGAGCGAGGGCTTCCAGATCGAAACCGAGCTCTCCATCCACGCCGTCGATCACCGCTGGCGCATTCAAGACGTGCCGGTAGATTATCGAGATCGGCCTGAGGGCTCTGAATCCAAGCTCAACACGGTCAGCGACGGCATCAAGGTCATCGCAATGATTGGAACGCTCTTTAAAGACTATCGCCCGCTCAAGTTCTTTAGTCTTATCGCGATAATCTTTGCCATCATAGGGCTCGCTCTCGGTATACCAATCGTCGCAGAGTACCTCCATACCGGATTAGTTCCTCGCTTCCCCACCGCAATGCTCGCCGTCTCGTTCATGTTCCTATGCGGGCTGAGCCTGGCAACGGGGCTTATCCTCGACTCGGTTGCAAAAGTGGAAAGAAAGCAATGGGAGCTACAAGCCTATAAAACCTATTCAAAATAAGAAGAGGTCCGGACTTAATCCGGACCTCTTCTTATTTCAGACCTAAATACTGTTTCCAAAACTCTCGTGAAGTCATGTACGGCATGGCATCTTTCCATGCCCCTCTAACGCTCTTGCCTTCTTTACGATAGCGCTTCATCAGCTCGTGCTCGCGACGGCGAATGGTCTTGAACCGTGCTCGATCCATCGTGCGGACCGACCCCTTCTCGCGGGTCGGATCAAGAAACACCAGCGTCTTGCAACGCGTCGAGTTGCCCTCAAGCGTACAGCTGCCGTTCTTGACCACATAGCCGGGCTTTCCGCGCAACAGCGCATCGGGAAGATAGTGCTTGTCGTAAGGAATTGATCTCCAATACTTCATAAACTTTGAAGGATGGAATTCCAGATTAACATTAGCGAGCACTTGCTCCGTAACCCCAGCCTTGCGAAGAAGCTCTGGATCAATTTCGGAAACAGGAATCAGCTTTTCGTTTAACCTACCCTTACCGATCATCGTCGCGGCGCCATCAAGCTTCTGGAGATACTCAGGGCCGCGCAGATAGTCCTCAAAGCCATCAAGGATAAACTCAGCAGCCTGATAATCCATATCGCGCAAGTTCTGACGTACCCCTCGCTGAATACGAAGGACAAACATTTTCTCATCAGCACAATCATCGAGTGAAATCATGGCAAAGAAGTTACGGAAGTACTGGTAGCAGTCAACCGAAGCGCGGAAACGCCCCTCAAAGCTTGCATGCCACACGCAAATGCAATTCATGGTCATGTAGACAGGCTTATTGCGCATGCCAAACTCAACGTCGTCGCAGCGGATAAAGAAAGGCATGGGAAGGCCGTTCTTTTCGATAGCCTTCACCGGAATACAGCTATACCACCAAGCCCCATAGGCCTGATCAACTTCAACGTTCGTGCGTTCATTTTCGAGAATGTCGGACAGCTTGCCAACATTCAAGTCCTCTTTTACGCGACGATAGGCACCAGTGGTCGCCACATACGAAACATCCTCGAACTGACGAGTAGGGTCCTCCATTGAGAGCATGGCGCCGTTAATAAAGGCATCCTTAAACTTGCCTTTAGCAAGAGAGAGGAGATTGAACGTGCGGATTAAACTCTCGGGCATAATAGAGACATCGTCATCCATCAAAATGATGTGAGTGTACTGATCAGGAGTTTCAGTAGCCGCCATCATTCCACGTGCGAATCCTCCCGAACCGCCCGTGTTGGGGTTCGGGAGCACGGTGACCAGATTATCGGAAAGCGACGCAAAATCGAGCGTCTGCCCATTGTCGACGACAAACATGTGGAAGTGGTCGCGAATCGGACCGTCCTCTTTGGAGATGCCCGCTTTAACGAGTTCAATATTCGGAAGAATGTACTGCTCATTCTTAAATGTAGTAGTAGAAAGAGCAAGATTGATCTGGTTAATTGAGCCCTCAGGAACATCAGTCAGATAAGAGGCGTTCAAGAGGTCTACGGAATAGCCCTCATCACTCTCAATCCTAAAACCGATCAAGTCGTAGCCGGTTGTATCGATATCGATATCGAGAACGCAAGGATCAACTTTATCGCCATCAAAAGGATACGATTTAAGCTCGACGGGATTCAGTTCGCAAGATCTCACTCCATGAACGACAACCCGGCCTCTGCCAAATAAAGCCATATGCAAGACAACGCTGTCAACAGATGCATACTGATGCCATTTGCCAGCAGATAAGCCATTCACATACGTCAGAAAGTCAACGTTTCCATTGATATGAAGTGAATGAAAATCGTCACTATATGAGACATCACCGGAGAGCACGCGATAGTAGAGTTCGGGAAAATCCTTTGCATGCTTTTCAACTTTAAGTACAACATTCGCAAGTTTAAACTGCATTTTAAATACCTTAATCAAAGCCGTTGTAACTACTAATTACATTCGTCGACAAACCTTGCCATCGCGGAGCGAACATCGGGATCAGACAAAACATCCTTTGCAAAATGATCATGCCCACAGATGTCCATTGGTATGTAAGGCCATCCCGGATAGCAATCATCAGCGACCTTTTCCGCTTTCGCGGGAACCAAAAAAGAGAAACTGTCAAACGGATGCTTTCTTACGGGAATGATATCGTTGCAGTCCCAAATTATTTTACGTTTAGGGGCATCAAAAACGTTATCAATCGCGTATGCAAAATCACCATAAGACTCATCGGTCAACAAACCTAGATCATGAGCCTTTTCGTTAAACGAATCGAATACGCTCTGGACAAGATCAATCTCCGCAGAAGAAACAACCGTTCTCTGAGCCTCCAAGTCAACATCCCCGCACTGCACGCTAAGACCACTGTCGGGATGAACCATCCAAGGATTATCTTTCCAAAAGCTAAACTCACGTTCATTTTTGTCAAAGAAATCCATAAGCTCAATTCTGAGTTGCCTAAGCTGATCGTTCGCACGCTTGGAATTCTCGGCCGCCCGGTCGTAAATCGAAATGTCCACAAAACAAGGTATAAGCGAATTAGTTGAACAAAAGCGAACTTGACGACACTTTACAAACCAGTCATATACGAGAGTGATTTGATATTCAGGGTCGTTTTTCAAAGCGGCAGTGAGCTTATCCACATCGGATCTAATCATGCAAATATCAATATCGTCGTCCCAAGGAATAAAACCCGAACGAGACAAGGTCCCCACAAGAGAGCCGTAAGAAAGCCAATATTGAATATTATTGGCAGTACAAATCGCGTCTAGCTTACTCATCAACGCTGCGTTTGCCTGCTGCATCAATCGAATATCGCCCTCGGCGTTGGGTAACGCATCAAAGATTTTGCAACGGAGCTCAAAAGGGGTGAGATCGGGGTATGCACGCCGAGCCAACAATTCAAAGCGCAGAGTCATCTGTTCCGATAGGCTTTGTTGGCGTTGCTTGAGCAATTCAATTTCTGGAAATAACCGAGTATCGAATTTGTAATTGATGTTCATATTGATGCCGTTATCAGCCTGCTCAATACGGGCGAAAACCTCGTCAAAACGACGGTCCATATCCTCATGCATAGCATGCAACGATCGGGAGGAGCCAGGAAGAATCTTTTTAATAGCAGAAAGCAAGGACATGGCTTAACCTTCCCAACGACAGACAATGAACGAAGCACAATATTCATATGATACAAAAGAATGAGTGGGTCCCACTTTGAAACCCACTCACATGAAGGCTACTCCGACGCCTCTTTCAAATACTGTTTCCAGAAATCAATCGAAGTAAAGACATCTCTATACGAAGCGTATTCGGCATAAATCTTGTCTTTGTTACGCTTGAAGTACTTCTCGGCTTTACGAAAACGAGTCCAAACCTCTTTGAATCGCTTCTTATCCATATGTCTAATGGCGCCCTTCTTATTTGGCATATCTACCACAATAAGCGTGTCAACATCCCTGATTTTACCGGCAGGATAAACCCATCCCGCAGCATCAATAACAGCAACCTTGCCCCTACGCTTCGCTGAAACACTCACAAAGCGATGACCATTAATGGTGATGTAGTCAAAAATAGACTGCAGTTTGTTTCGGCCACCTTCCAAGGACAAATTGTAATAGGTCAAAGAGTCTAGGTCGACGCCGAGCTTTAATGCCTCTGGAGCCAGTTGCTCCAGAGGAACCATCGTCTCCTTTTCCCTATTTGCCTCCATGAAACGCGCCTCGGCAACAGGATGGGAAATCCATTCTGGACCCCTCAGAAAATCCTCCAGTCCTTTAACAGCAAGCATTGCATCGTCATAATTAAATTTCTTGAGATCAAGCTCGACCTCTCGCCTGATTTCTTTTAGAAAATCAGTAATCGGTGCAATGCCAGTTGTCGCTTGACTGATGAGTGTATTACGGCTCACCTGATATCGTTCAACAGCAGCGCTGTATTTGAATTTAAACGCATTATGCCAGACGCAGATTCCATTCATGGTCATGAATTTGGGCTTGCAGCGAAGAGCAAACTCGGCATCATCGGATCGAACAAACAACGGCAGAGGAAGCCCGTAGGCTTCAATAGCTGTTACAGGAATCACGCAGAACCACCAACCTGCATACTGCTGAATCGTATCTCCATATAAATCCGAAGGCGTCTGGAAAACCTCAGACTCAACGATGTCATGAAGTGACGTCATATAACCTTCGGGTTTCAAAGGAGAAAAATTACCCTTTTGAGTAAAAAATCCCAAATCTTCAGTACGAAGCTCCGGCTCTTCGAGACTCATCATCGCGCCAGATAAAAAGGCATCAACATATTCGTCTTTAAGCAATGACAGCAGATTGAATGTTCGAATGAAGCTCTCCGGAAGAACCTCAACATCATCATCCATGAGCAAAACGTGCGTCGCTTTCGGAGACTGCTCTAGTGCCTCAATCATGCCGCGAGCAAATCCACCGGAACCACCGACATTAGGATTGGGATGAATCGTGACATGCGGAGAATTTAAGCTAGCACAATCTAGCGATCGTCCGTTATCAATAACATGTACATGGAAGTGCTTTGCAATCAGCTCGTCGGAATCTATCACATATTTCTGTAATAGTGAAAGATTACGAAGGATGTAATCCTCTTTTTTGAACGTAGTGCTTGCAAGCGCAAGTTCAACAGAGCGAACATCATGCTCATCGCAAACGCAATAATAATATGCGTTGCGAAGCTTAGCAGGACCAACCGTGCTAATGCGGAATGAGTGAAGCGTCTCCCCATCAATTGGAGTGAGCTCCAAATCAAAGGACTCCCACTCATCAGACGAGCACAACTCGGCGTCCGAGCGGTCTACTAAAGAGGGGCTCCAGCTGTAGCTATTGGCATATGTCTGTTGAAGAACACAGGCAGAACCACGATATTCAAAATGGAGATAGAACCTATTTGCAATTGTGTACTTCCGCCACTTGCAAATAGAAAGAGAGTTGAAGTACGTCGTAAAGTCAATACATGACGGAGCCACTATGTCAACAGAGCTATTCGAAGCTGGGACCGCATTACCCTCAAGCACCCTATAGCAGAGCGATGGGTGCTGAGACATAACGTCGGAATCACTAAATAGCAAATTGGCGAGTTTAAACTTCATCTAATAACCAACCATAATTCTCTAATTGACATTATCTATCCGATACAGACGGTTATCGCCTTTCGATAGTACTAGCGTAAGCCCTGGAGTATCATCTGTGATCTTATTGATACCCCTCCAGAGCTTCTCTTGATAGTACATATAATAAGGATGCTCGTCATCTCTACGACCACCTTGCCCTAATATCAAAACATACTTTGCACGCAAATTTTGGGCCGCCTGTCTAACTTCAGGATTCACTGAAATCTGATTCAACTTAGTACGAACTAATTGGCTGTCCCTAGAGTCATTGTTATTTTCGCCAATATGCGTCGTGCGGTAGTAGACATTTAAATCAGAAACCGAATTTGCAAAGAAACTGCCATCCTCCGGATTATTGAGAATAACGTCATCTGAATTGATAACCTTTTTTACCTCATTAACAAAAGCTTGCTCTTCTCCCGAATAAAAATTAGGGGCGGTAAGTGAGTATTTACCAATCTGCGCAGCCGATGTATTGCCAAAAGCAGTAGTGATATTTAAATGACCATATATGTCAAAATTAGGGGCATAAATCAATACTGATGCAATTAAAAGGAGCACTGAAACGATGGCTCCAGCGGACCAATGCTCAAAACAATAGCAGCGCTTAATTCGGTCATAAAGGAATTCGAGCATGCGACGACAGCCCAAAACTACCAAAGGCATCGATGCGAGCACACAAATAGCAGCCACACGATTACCGTCTGTATACCAAAATCCTGACAGCAACGATTTAAACGACAAATCGGTACCCTTAGTAACAACAGTGATCATTGCGCCAACAATAAACGACGCACATAGCCACCTGTTTCGCTTTTCTCTAAAGGAATAAAGGGCCCCTACGATAAAGAGCAGAGAAATAAGAAGCTGGGCCATACACCCGAGAGAAAATGAAAAATCAAAGCAATTAACAAACGCCTGGAATAAAGAGCATTCCTTAGACCACCAAAAGCCAACGGTGTTCTGCATAAAAGGCAGCTTATACATAAAAACCCATACGGCAACAACGCCTAAGCAAAAAATCGCCATAACGCTATGTCTTTTTTTGTCTGAGAAAAAGGATGTTGCGAAGTATAGCTGAAACGCAATATAAGGACAGATAAGCACACCAAAGGTAAAGACTGCAGACGGGTGAACAAATGCAACCCCAAGAAACCCTAAACACATCAAGAAAGCAGTGGAAACGTCGCTTTTAGCGCTTCCGAAAGAGGCCGTCAACGTAATTAGCGCAGAAGCCAAAGCCGGAACGAAAAAGCAAGCAATAACATATGGGAAAAGAGGTCCATTGCAAGTGACCAGTTTCCAGGGAAAAGCAGAAAAAGCAAGAGTAAACAACGATCCCAGACGCACAACTGAATCATCATCGGGATACAGAGTCCGCATAAAAGTAAGAACGCAAATTGGAAAACAGACAGCCATCAAGACAACAAACGAAGAAGTTTCAGCGATAACAGAACTGTGCGAAGTCAATCCGCCGGCAACGGCCGCAATGATATGCCAACCGGAGGGATAAAACCCACCTGAGGCATTAGAACCAGTACACGGCGTCACACCTTCTGGAAGCAGAGAATAAATATTAGGCACCTGTGTATAGTCCCCAGAAGCCATAAAATAGTGAATCAAATTCAAATGCGTAACATTGTCGTGAGCCTGATCGAAGCTAAAGGCGCTATCCATATTCTTGACAAAGAAAATCGAAGTTAGAACTAAAGCCACACAGACATACAGAAAAGCAAGAGAAAGGTCTTGTCTTGAGATCGATACAGTTAATTGCTTTAAAAAAACCCGAGCAATAGCAAATAGACTCAGACCAATGACAAAGTTAATGATGAAGAAAAAGAGAGCGTTAGTTGAGAAGCCCAAAATAGAAAATACTAGCCCCGTGGTCGAATACAGGGCGAAACTCAATGCCGGAGCAATGGCGATCTGAAGAAGGTCGATTCTCGAACGTACTGCACAAGCGAGCAGTATTCCGGGAAAATAGAGAACGCAAAGGAACGCAGATGCGTTACACAAAAATAAGAACCAGCCGTACATAAATAAACCAACCAATTAAATCAATAAAAAGCAATATTTACCAAAACGCACAAGCAAGCACAATAAAAAAGATGAAGATTGAGATTACTCCACATTGGCCAACGACAACATTCGGTTGCTTTATCAGAAAGTCAACTGCATTCGATAGCCCGTGTAGGAATTATTCATCAGATTTGCCAAGAGCAATCGACTGTGCCAAACCATTGATGCGTTCCTCCTGTTTAGAGATGCGGAGCGAATTAGAAAAATCTTTCATCACGAGAACCGCGATAACGTAAAGAAAAACAAAATTCGAGGCCGACATAAAACCAAGCTCAGAAGAAATAAATAATGCAATTTCTGGAAATACGCCAAGTAAAACGAAGCTCAGGCTAAACAATAGCCAAAACAAAGAATCAAGGACCTGTATCTGCGATTTTTTCAACTTCCGAATTACGAAGGTGAATACAAGGGCAGCAAAAATGATTAGAAGTGCGCGCAACGTCATAGACACAATGAATCACCTAAACCACTGAACAATAAGAAGAGTAGCAAAAACCCTAAGCATATATTGAGCCGATCTAATTGGATTTAAATAGCTCTCGCCACCCTGGCGTTCACGCATTGATACCTGAACTTCAGAGACCGAATACCCTTGCTTTAAAAACAAAGCAATCGATTCTGGCTCGGGATTTAGAGTGTTGTCGTAATAATATCTTTCGAGCACAGGGCGACTAAACAGCCTAAAACCGGATGTGGGATCACTGATGCGATGACCAGTCAGCGCCTTAATCAAAACAGTAATCATGCGAGAACCAACCATGCGCATCGATTTATCTTTGCGGACAGTCAGAAACCTAGAACCGATAACAATGTCTGAACCAGTATTTACCGCTTTCTCAACAAGAGCAGCCAAATACTCCGGACGATGCTGCCCGTCAGCATCAAATTGGATCATATAGTCGTATCCATGATCAACGGCAAATCGAGCTGCGGTCTGAAAACCAACTGTAAGGCCACAGTTAATCGGCATATGAATAACTCTGCAGCTCAGCGAATCACAGATCTCGCCCGTCCTATCGCGTGAACCATCATTGATAATAATAAAGTCGAAGTCCGGAGCAATCGATCGAAGCTCTTTAACTGTGCCCTCAATGCATTCCTCTTCGTTATATGCTGGGATTGCAATAAGTACATTCGATCTAGACGACAATCGAGCACCATTCTCTCGTGACATAATTAGTAGAACCTGAACAGCCATTCAATATATCTTATGAGTAGCTGAAACATACGCTTATTATATATTCACTCATATCGCATTGGCATATACGATAAGAAACAAACGGGCATAGCCTATTCATGCAACAATCGTCCTTTACCGTTGAGATAAGGAATTCAAATGAAAGCTACAATCATCGTCCCAGTCTATAACGTTGAAAAGTATCTCAATCGCTGTCTCGATAGTCTCGTTCACCAGACTGTCTCTGATTATGAAATTCTCTGCGTAAATGATTGCAGCCCCGATAATAGCGATCTCATTCTCTCGGAATACCAAGAGAAATACCCCTCAAAAATTCGAGTTCTAAATAATGAGTGCAATTTAGGTCTTGGACGAACAAGGGAAAGGGCCCTCGAGCATGTTTGTAGTGAATATGTCTTCTTTGTAGATAGCGATGACTATGTCGCTCCCAATTATATCGAAACTTATCTTCAGGCAGCCGAAGATGGCGACTACGACATCATCGCAGGAGGTTTCATAAGGGATATTGATGGCAAACTGAAAAGGCATCGCATATCAAACAGCGTATGGAGTACGACAACCTATGCGATTGCATGGGCAAAACTCTTTAAAAAGTCCTTTATCGAAGAAAACAAACTGGGCTTTACCGGTGTCCCTTGCGGTGAGGATATCTACTTTAGCCTCTGCGCCTTTTACTGCAACGCGAAAGTGAAAATCATTCCATACGAGGGCTATTATTACTACTTCAATCGCCAATCCATCACCGGTTCAATGAGCTACAAGAAAAATCATGAGCAAATCATGGCGGAAATGTTTGACCTTTTCCTTGAAAGCCACGATCTCTCAAAACTTCCGCAAAGCAGATTCGATGTTATTGAATACACCTATTTAGCAAACATGATCAATGCCTTGGTTGTTTTTAATAGGGGTTGCGGTCCGGAGCTGATGAAATCAAAATATGATCTCGTTTTCTCGCACGCACGAAAGCATTTTCCGAACTATCTAAAGAATCCTCATATAGGTATTCTAAAACCAAAAGGCCAGACCTTAAAAATTCGCCTAGGCGTAGGGGTGCTACTAGGTTTGCAGAAATTTCACCTTGACTGGCCTGCGTTCTACATCATTTCTAAACTGTAATTGCCCTTAACAACGACAACCACTTGACGCAAAGGATAACCGTGCGACGAATATTAATTGCCAGCGCATATTACGCCCCTCATATGGGAGGTGTGGAGCGATACACTGAAAACCTCGCTAAGAAATTGGCTGAGCTTGGCAACGAAGTTGTTGTTGTCACCTCTTCAGATTCGGAAAGAATTGGCAGCTTTATAAGCGAAAACAACGTCTCTCTAATCGAGATACCCTCGGTGTCTCTTATGAATGACAGATTTCCTATAATTAAACCGATACCGAGCACATTTCGGGCTTTCCGTCAAATAATGGAATTGCCCATCAGCGATATTATTATTAATACTCGCTATTATCCGATTTGCCATTTTGCATGCAGGGTTGCCGCTAAAAAGTGCATACGGCCAGTTTTAATTGACCATAGCTCCGGATATTTGTCTACAGAAAAAAGTCCAATGGGATATCTCATGCGATTATACGAAGGACTGTCAACAATAATCATTTCTAGAAGCAAGCCAGTTGCATGCGCTGTTTCAAATCGAAGTTTACAATGGATAAAAAGCTTGGGATTTTCGCCCCATTCCGTAATACCTAACTCAATTGACGCGGACGCATACTGCGCATCCGCGTCAGAAAGAGACTGGGATTCTGAGCTTAATATATCTCCCAATGCATTTGTTGTTGCATATGCCGGTCGCCTGATTGAGGAAAAAGGCGTTATGAAAGCAATAGAGGCAATCGACGGCATTCACGGCAAAAACATTCATTTAGTTATTGCGGGCAGTGGCCCATTAAATACAGCAGTCTCCAACGCACAAAATGAAAGAATCCATTTTGTCGGAAGATTAAATGAATCTGACATGTCATCCTTGCTTCGCTATGCCAGCTGCTTTCTTATGCCTAGCGAATATCCGGAGGGCATGCCAACCGTTCTTCTTGAGGCGGCAGCACAAAAATGCGCAATTGTGGTCAGTGATTGCGCAGGCGCATCTGATGTCATCCCCGAAAGAAATTACGGTACGATTTTACGAGTCTGTTCAATCGACTCCATCCAAAAGGCAGTCCTGGCATATTTTGAAAACCCAAACATGCTATTAGAGCACTCTCATAATGTTCATGATTTAGTTTGCTCTGAATTCACTTGGGATCAAACGGCCTTGAATCTCTACAAAAATATCCTGGACACGGCGTCCTTTAACGACAATTAAAGGCACTGACCAACTTTTATGTCCGAACCGCCCTTAGCCATCAGAGATATGATTCTATGAGGCCCGCCACTGCCCCTGAGCGCGGTAGCGCGCCTCGGTGGCCTCCTTGGCGGAGCGCCACCAGGACTCGTTGGCGACGTACCAGTCGATAGTGGCCTTCAGGCCCTCGGCGAAGTCGGTGTGCGCCGGCCTCCAGCCGAGCTCGCGCTGGAGCTTGGTGGAGTCGATGGCGTAGCGGCGGTCGTGGCCGGGGCGGTCGGCGACCCAGTCGAAGTCCTCGGGGTCGCGCCCCATGGCCGTGAGGATCATGCGCAGGACGGTGATGTTGTTCTTTTCGCCATTAGCTCCGATGAGGTAGGTCTCCCCCATCCGTCCCTTGGTGAGGATGTCCCACACCGCGGAGCTGTGGTCCTCGGTGTGGATCCAGTCGCGGACGTTCTCGCCGCGGCCGTAGAGCTTGGGGCGGACGCCGTCGACGATGTTGGTGATCTGCCTGGGGATGAACTTCTCCACGTGCTGGTAGGGTCCGTAGTTGTTGGAGCAGTTGGAGATCGTGGTGCGCAAGCCGTAGGTGCGGGTCCAGGCGCGCACGAGCATGTCGGAGCTGGCCTTGGTCGAGCTGTACGGGGAGCTCGGCTTGTACGGCGTCTCCTCGGTGAACTTCGCCGGGTCGTCGAGCGCCAGGTCGCCATAGACCTCGTCGGTGGAGACGTGGTGGTAGCGGATTCCGTATTTGCGGACGGCCTCCAGCAGGCGGAAGGTGCCCTCGACGTTGGTGCGCAGGAACGGCTCCGGGTCGGCGATGGAGTTGTCGTTGTGGCTCTCGGCGGCGTAGTGCACGATCGCGTCATGGCCCGGGACGATGCGGTCGAGCAGCGCGGCGTCGCAGATGTCGCCCACGACGAGCTCCACGCGGTCGGAGGGGAGCCCGGCGATGTTCTCGGGGTTGCCGGCGTAGGTCAGCTTGTCCAGAACGGTCACGTGAACGCCCGGGTGGTTGTTGACCACGTAGTGCACGAAGTTGCTGCCGATGAAGCCGCAGCCACCCGTGACGATGATGTTCTCAATCATGGAATCTGCATCATTCAACACACATCACTTTGAACCAGCCAACATCAAACGATAACTCAAAATCATTTAATAATTAATCAACGATTTTCCAGCACATTCGCAATATATTCACTCGCACGACCATCACCGTAGGGATTAGACGCATTGCTCATTGCCGCATATTCTGTTTCATCAGAGAGCAGCCGACTAAACTCGCGATAAATGACATCTTCCTTTGTTCCAACAAGTTTTAAAGTTCCGGCCTCTATACCCTCAGGACGCTCAGTGGTATCTCGCATGACAAGAACGGGCTTGCCAAGACCAGGCGCTTCTTCCTGAATACCGCCAGAATCGGTAAGGATAAGATAACTTGCCGCCATGAAGTTATGAAAATCAAGTACTTCAAGCGGATCAATAATATGGAGTCTTTCAAAACCATCGAGCTCTTCATGTGCAGCCTTACGCACAAGAGGATTCATATGAATCGGATAGATAGCCTTAGTATCTGGATGCTCTTCCATCACACGACGTATTGCGCGAAACATCCTATGCATGGGTTCGCCCAGATTCTCACGACGGTGTGCGGTAATTAGTATTAGACGAGATCCATTCGCCCAATCTAGTTCAGGATGGGAATATGTACCGCAGACAGTCGTTCTCAGGGCATCAATACCAGTATTACCTGTGACCCAAATCTTTTGCGTAGACTTCCCTTCATCAATCAGATTCTGCTTACTCCTCTCCGTAGGCGCAAAGTAATATTCACTTATGATGTCAACTGCCTGTCGATTAAATTCCTCAGGCCAAGGACTATAGATATCATGCGTACGAAGACCAGCTTCTACATGTCCGATAGGAATCTGCAAGTAGAAACAAGCAAGCGCAGCAGCAAAACTAGTAGAAGTATCTCCGTGAACAAGCACGACATCAGGTTTTTCATTCTCAAGAATAGCCTTAAGTCTCAATAAGACATCACTTGTCACATCAAACAGAGTCTGTCCCGGTCTCATAATAGCAAGGTCATAATCCGGCTTGACATTGAAAACGCGCAGGACCTGATCAAGCATCTCACGATGCTGCCCCGTAACAACGACGGTAGTATCAAATTTGTCGAAACGACGCTTAAGCTCATTGACAAGTGGGCACATCTTGATTGCCTCGGGGCGCGTACCAAAAACTAACAGAACCCTTTTCTTACGTATCATTTATTTCCCCTGTCTAACTCGATCAATAGCAATGACAACCAAATCAAACTGTAACAGTGCCCCAATCCAAGGAATCGGTTTGACCGTCTTGATCAGTTCCGCGGTAAATGAATTCACGAAATAATCCTTAGCGCTTAGAAAAACTAAATATTACGAATAATTGGGCCCACAAATTTTTAGCGAACTCTCTTTCATAAGCATCAAAGCAAAAAATAATAGAAACCACCGTATATAGAAGTGAATAGATCAAACCTCCAGTAACCAGCGCCGACCAACCATGCCAATCAAAATAAGTCCAAATAACATTAAACCCAAAAGAGGTAATTAAAAGAGGGACTAAAATCGATAGAATATTCTTCCAAAACTGAAGAATATCCATATCTAACTTTCTTGCATAATACCAGTTCATAATAAGGCCATTTCCTATGGCAATTGAAACAGCTGTTGATATGGCTGAACCTGTTACTCCGAACAACCTGCATAGAAATATAGAAATAAATACGTTAATTACAGCAATTGCGGCATTCATGTAGCCTCGAAATTGGTATACATCCTTGACCTGCATAATTATAAGACCAAGATTTTGAATGATATCAACTGTAAATGGCACCATAACTATCATGGCAACCCAATAAGCATCAGCGAACTCGTGCCCCGCCCAGAGGGTAATAAAATCCTGACCAAAAATCGCAAAACCGCTGAGAACAAGAAATGCAACATAAAAGGAAATTCTTCCAACTTTGATGAAAAGCCGAGAAAGATCAGCAGCTGAATCAACCGAATGAAGCACAATATCAGTAACCTTTGGAAGAAATACAGTAGATATAGATGTTCCTAAAACCATGTAAACAGAGTAAATTTGTGCACCTATCGCAAATACAGCAATTAAGTCGGCACCATAAAAATATCCTAGAATTAGTTGGCCTGATTTCCAGAAAACTTGATCGGAAAAGGCAACCAATATTACCGCCGAAGAAAACAGCAGCATCTCCTTAGCGAGCTTCCAATCCATTCCGTGGAAAGTGGATTTTGCTTTAAGAATGTTAAAAACAAACACTCGCTGGATTAAGGCACAGAGTAGATTTGCAAGAAAGGTCATGCAAGTAACCAGTAGTGCAGAAGGCCAGAAATGCATAAACACAACTACTAGCAAAGGCTGAAGAATGGCTGTAATCAATTGGGACAGACGCAGAAAAACGAATTTCTCATGAGCGGTGATAACGGCGATGCTAATGATGTTATTCATAACCACAACCATATCTGCGGCCAGAACAACAAACATTAACGACATTTCGAAGAGCTGAGCCGTGCTGAACGAATTTGAGTATGAATAGACGACTATTGTCCCCACAAATAGAATTACGACAACTGCAACGAACGAGATGATCCAGAACAGCCTCTTTGCTATTGCAAGAGTATTTTCCATCAGTTCAGAATCGTCCTGAAGATATGCCTTGCTATAAAACTTAGTCACGCTCGAAGCAAGAACAGTATTGATTACCGTAAGGTAAGCCATAATAGAGCCAACGAATTGATAGAGACCGTATTCGGCCTGGCCGATACCCTTTAATAAGATGGGAACATATAGCAACTGAACAAGAATCTGAACAATTGAATAGGCATAAGATATAATTACGCCTGCTTTTCTACTGGATTCAATCTTCACACGGGAACCTTTCAAACTCATATTCAAGAAACGTAAATCTTAATTAAGATAGAGGCATAGAAGTGAAACAGCTTTGCATTTTTACACCTACATATAATAGAGAACATACCTTAAGGCGGTTATACGAAAGCCTGAAAAAACAAACTGACTCTCGTTTTTATTGGCTGGTAGTCGATGATGGCTCGACGGACGGGACACAGAGCTTATTTGATTCATTTGCAAAGGAATCAGCTATCGAAATCGAATATATAAAGGTAGCGAATGGCGGAAAACAACGAGCCTGCAATTTAGCTGCAGAAAAATGCACTTCAGAACTGTTCATGTGTGTTGATTCCGACGATTATCTCACACCTGATGCGGTCCACTTCATATTAACGTCGTGGCAAAACGCAGGAGATGCTATTGGTATTGCTACGCCCCAGTTCGCTCGAAACAACCAATTTCCCAGCAAGACCGAAGCAAAGCTATCATCGCTCTACAAACAATATGGCTATAAAGGAGAGACCTGCATTGCTACATTAACGAGCGTTGTAAGGTCACATCCTTTTTACATTGCCGAAGGAGAAAACTTCATTCCTGAGGTTTATCAATTTGATCAAATTGACCGTAAATATAACCATCTGCTATGCAATAGGGAAATATGTAAAGGTGAATACTTGCCCGATGGTTATTCGGCCAACTACAAACGCATATTATTAAAAAATCCGCGCAGTTACGCCGAATATAAAAAGCAGTGCATAGAGTTCAGTGACACACTCATGCAGAGATTCAAGGAGACTATTCTTTATCTAATGTGGTCAAAGATTGCCGGAGACGGCATCCTTTTTGCATTTAAAAAAGCAAAGTCCGTTGGCGCCATTTCACCGGCAATACCATTTGCCGCAGTATTAGAACCATTGTTTAAGAAATACATGAATAGAGCCTAATCATTGATTGGGCTCTATTCTAAGACCATTTAAATTAATTTCGGTTTGCAAAAAAGGCTTTCAATGCTGAAGTCAAGGGCTTGAAGTCATTTGTTTTAAATCCATACTGGAGCCGTACTATTAATCCGGCCAGCATTGGGTTAACCCAAGAATGACAAGTGAGGAAACGACGCCTCTCTTTCAGCAAACCCCGCTCAACCTCATCGATCCAAGACCCGTTAAAATGATGTATGGTAACAGAATTTTCAGTAAGATGAATATCACCAGATTCATGACTCTTGGGACAAAACCAATCGCTTGGGTACAGTGTGAATCCATCAACTGTCTGCATTGTATTATCAAGCTTTAGTCCGAGGGCCTTACAAGCTTTTGTAATCACTACAACATTTGTCGTTAGGTCGTACGATCCATCGCTCTTAATAAACGAACGTGCATCATAATCATCCAAAAGCCTTTGAAACAACGGGAATCCTTTTTCACAAGCCATAATTCCAGTTGGCACAGAAGCGTCCGATTCGAAACCTGAAAAAGCACGGTTGGTCAAAAAAGGATCAAGAGACTTAAGGACCTCAACGTCGGTATCCATATAGATACCGCCTTCATTAACTAAAATCCATAAGCGCGCATAGTCACTTACAAATGCCCATTTCTTAGCTTCATATGCCTGTTTAACATAATTGTTAGAAGATAAATCGAAGTTTGATTCATCCCAACGCTTTATCTCATAATCTGGGCAAAATTTCTTCCATGACTCAATACACTCGATTGCCTCTTCGGGCAAATCGTTATTCCCAAACCAAATGTAGTGAATCACTTTTGGGATATGGTTCTCGTTCAACTGAAACTCCAAACTCAATCGACTATTTAATCAAAACAACGCTCTGGTTGTATTCACTTTTATTTGCATTGTTAAAGCAGGGACCAATTAAATTGCCCGGAAGAATCTGGTGCCACATCTTATTCTCATAAGGAGTATCACCCCAGAAAAAGCCTATATGACAATCGATTGCCCCATTCGTCTTGAAGAAAATAATATCGCCTTTCTGCGCATAGCCGCTATTCAGCATATCTCGAACAGTTCTAAACTCATACATTTTGCAACCAGAGTCACAAGCATAACCATACCAACGCCAGGCATTAATATAGCCTCCCCCACCAGGCCCGCCGGCCCATGGCGAATGTGCGTTATTCCTGCCTATCGCTGAAACATCCCCACCAACAGCAGCATAAGCATGAGCAACAAATCCAGTGCAGTTCATACCCGTATAGCCGTCCCATCTTGGACTTCCGTTGGGGTAAAGACATGTGTCATATGAGAAGCCGCCGGAATAACGCGTGCCCAGATAATAAGAATCATACTGATGCGAAGTAAGCCATGTCAGCAGGCTAATTCTACTGACGCCAAGAACGGTCGAACTTCCGATTGGATTGTAATAAACCTGCGTAGACTTAGTATGGACCGACCCATCGGGGTAGGATACATCGCAATACAAGGCATAGTAACCCGGACCCAAGCCCAAATCGGATGGATTAAAGTACGCATTGTTAATGGTTGATTTCGCTCTCAGGACGCCCCATTGACTCCAATCCGGTTTCGCCCAGACAAATTTAAATTCAAATTGACCGGATTTTTCCGCATCAAGAGTCCCCATATCCGCACGAACGCCCCATGAGTAATCTCCATCAGTAGATATAGCTGTAATTCTCGAATAGTCCCAAACACCGATATGAATCCTGCGAGTAGTAACCTTACCATCAGAGCCGCTCACATCACAATAAATATCATACTCACCTGGTTTATCAGGAGTCCAAGATAGGGAAGCATCGGAACCATTCTGAGCAATGCCCCAATTTGACCAGTTGTTCCTACTCCAAACATACCTATAGTTCAGAAAACGAGTATCCCCCAAGCACTCAGTTGTAACGGACACTTTATCACCAGGCTTAACAAAAGCGTTGGAAGCGGATATGCCTTTATAAGACCAGTCTTCTGGGACAAAATAGCAGACCTTTTTACACGTAAGCGTTTGTCCAGTTAAAGTATCAATTACATCTATATAGAATGAAATCTCTCCGGTTTTTGTAACAACCCAATCTAGTGAAGAGAGTCCTTCCCCTGAATCTAAAACGCCCCATTCATTCCAATTGTTTCTCATCCAAACGTACTTATATTTAACGCCTTTCTTATTACGAACAATCAGATTGGGAGTAATAGCAACTGTATCCCCAGCGGAAACAGATCCATCTGAGGGCTCCACGGAAACCGAAGTGAAATTAGACAAGTTATTGTCCACATGCACGGGGAATTTGCGCGTGGTGACGCGGCCGGCCGAATCGATGGCGTCCACCCAAATGTTGACGTCTCCGGTCACCTCGGGGGTCCAGGGGCAAGACGCGGAGGGCTCGCCCTGGCGGATTGACCCCCAGCGAGACCAGCCGCCCTGCTCCCAGACGAACTTGTACCTGACCGAGCCCGCATTGCCGGAGACGGACAGGCCCAGCTCGCACTCGTCGCCGAGCAGGGGCGACCCGCCGTCGGCAGCCTTCGCGGAGAGGCCGTCGAGGGAGAAATCCTCGGTTATGCTGACGGGAAGCACGGAGGTCGCGGAGAGGCCGCCGACGGAGACGTCAACGTAGACCCTGTACGAACCGGACGACGCGGGCTCCCAAGCGCAAGATGTCGCCTCGGACGGCCCCTGCGCAACCCCCCACTCGGCCCAGGAGTCCTTCTGCCAGACGAACTTGAGCTTCGCGCCGGGTGCGGCCGCCGCATGAATGGGAACCTTCATACCGGGGGACCACTCCAACTCGGGCCCTCCGTCAACAGAGAGACGGCAAGCGTCCACATGCACGGGGAATTTGCGCGTGGTGACGCGGCCGGCCGAATCGATGGCGTCCACCCAAATGTTGACGTCTCCGGTCACCTCGGGGGTCCAGGGGCAAGACGCGGAGGGCTCGCCCTGGCGGATTGACCCCCAGCGAGACCAGCCGCCCTGCTCCCAGACGAACTTGTACCTGACCGAGCCCGCATTGCCGGAGACGGACAGGCCCAGCTCGCACTCGTCGCCGAGCAGGGGCGACCCGCCGTCGGCAGCCTTCGCGGAGAGGCCGTCGAGGGAGAAATCCTCGGTTATGCTGACGGGAAGCACGGAGGTCGCGGAGAGGCCGCCGACGGAGACGTCAACGTAGACCCTGTACGAACCGGACGACGCGGGCTCCCAAGCGCAAGATGTCGCCTCGGACGGCCCCTGCGCAACCCCCCACTCGGCCCAGGAGTCCTTCTGCCAGACGAACTTGAGCTTCGCGCCGGGTGCGGCCGCCGCATGAATGGGAACCTTCATACCGGGGGACCACTCCAACTCGGGCCCTCCGTCAACAGAGAGACGGCAAGCGTCCACATGCACGGGGAATTTGCGCGTGGTGACGCGGCCGGCCGAATCGATGGCGTCCACCCAAATGTTGACGTCTCCGGTCACCTCGGGGGTCCAGGGGCAAGACGCGGAGGGCTCGCCCTGGCGGATTGACCCCCAGCGAGACCAGCCGCCCTGCTCCCAGACGAACTTGTACCTGACCGAGCCCGCATTGCCGGAGACGGACAGGCCCAGCTCGCACTCGTCGCCGAGCAGGGGCGACCCGCCGTCGGCAGCCTTCGCGGAGAGGCCGTCGAGGGAGAAATCCTCGGTTATGCTGACGGGAAGCACGGAGGTCGCGGAGAGGCCGCCGACGGAGACGTCAACGTAGACCCTGTACGAACCGGACGACGCGGGCTCCCAAGCGCAAGATGTCGCCTCGGACGGCCCCTGCGCAACCCCCCACTCGGCCCAGGAGTCCTTCTGCCAGACGAACTTGAGCTTCGCGCCGGGTGCGGCCGCCGCATGAATGGGAACCTTCATACCGGGGGACCACTCCAACTCGGGCCCTCCGTCAACAGAGAGACGGCAAGCGTCCACATGCACGGGGAATTTGCGCGTGGTGACGCGGCCGGCCGAATCGATGGCGTCCACCCAAATGTTGACGTCTCCGGTCACCTCGGGGGTCCAGGGGCAAGACGCGGAGGGCTCGCCCTGGCGGATTGACCCCCAGCGAGACCAGCCGCCCTGCTCCCAGACGAACTTGTACCTGACCGAGCCCGCATTGCCGGAGACGGACAGGCCCAGCTCGCACTCGTCGCCGAGCAGGGGCGACCCGCCGTCGGCAGCCTTCGCGGAGAGGCCGTCGAGGGAGAAATCCTCCGACAGGCCAGACATCTTATTAACAGGATCGACGAAAAGAGATGAAGTGCCTTGATCTGTCGCGAAGGAATACGAAGCGGCCATAGGCCAAATCAAAAAAGCAACAAATATCGCAAGGATGAGCTTACGGCAAACTGTCTTCATCGGAATCAGGCATCCTAACAAACGAAGCTGTATAACTGAAATCTAAAGACGACCAGCGCTGAAGGGAAAATCCTATCGTTAGATCATTCTGTTAATAATCGCTGCGATTCTCTGGCCGTAACCATCCCCAGGGACAGCCCATAAACCATTAAGGTCCTCTAGACACGGAGCGATGCCCAGATATCCCCTATCAACAAGTATTTGATAACGAGGGTCAACACAAACATTGTTCAAGGGCAAACTGGTCGCATAGCCTTTTAAATGCTGAGATTGAGCAAGCAGCCCCTGATATACGTTGTCAAACCTTGCCCCACCGACTTGAGGACCAATAGCCCCTAAGCCAGCGAAATTGCACTGATCTGCGGATACCGAACCCCCAAACTGGAGCCATCCAGTCTCCAACATGGCTTGGGCAAACACGACTTCGGGCCTAACGCCTTCAGAAGAGGCAGCCATAATGACCTGATTGCAGAACTCAGCAATGCTAGAAGCGCCCTTTTGCGAATAGACTTCAGAGGGATAGGCATGTCCGGTAGAAACAAACAAACGAGCCATGGACTCAGCAGATATCGAAGACGTACCCATAATTGGCGTACCATCGACCGTCACCTTGCGGGTGAGGTGCTTGGCCTGCTCGCCGTCGATCACGTCGAGGTAGAGGGTGTACTCTCCGGGCTCGGAGGGGGTCCACTCGCAGGAGGCGGAGGAGCTGGAGCCGCCGCCGACGGTGCCCCACTTGGCCCAGCCGCCCTTCTCCCAGACGAACTTGTACTTGAGGCCGTCGGTGTCGCCGGAGACCCTGGCCTGGAGCCCGAGCGGCTTGCCGCAGCGCGCCTCGCCGGAGACGTCGAGGCCGTCGACGCTGAAGCGGTCCTCGACCGTCACCTTGCGGGTGAGGTGCTTGGCCTGCTCGCCGTCGATCACGTCGAGGTAGAGGGTGTACTCTCCGGGCTCGGAGGGGGTCCACTCGCAGGAGGCGGAGGAGCTGGAGCCGCCGCCGACGGTGCCCCACTTGGCCCAGCCGCCCTTCTCCCAGACGAACTTGTACTTGAGGCCGTCGGTGTCGCCGGAGACCCTGGCCTGGAGCCCGAGCGGCTTGCCGCAGCGCGCCTCGCCGGAGACGTCGAGGCCGTCGACGGACCAATTGACTACTTTATATTTAGAAGTGCTCGATATGTAACCATTGGAGTCGACAACATCGGCATAAATTTCGTATTCACCAGCTTGCGGCAAAGTCCAAGTAACAGACGGGCTGATCAAATCTTGACCAATTACACCCCAATTTGAGCTGTTCCAATCGGCTCCGACTTTATGCCAAACAAATTTGTACTTAAGACCATCGGTCTTACCGGTAACATTCACGCCAACCTTAATGGAAGATCCAGCACGCCCCAATTCTTCAGAGAATGTAATTCCATCAATGGAATAAGGGTGCGGAAACTGCGCAATAATAGCAGCGGCATCAGCCTCGCCAAGACGACGACAGCCGTCATCGGAAAAGTAGTTAGCGACATCGCCGGAATTCGAAATAAAGCCATGCTCAATTAAGATGCCAGGAATCCCCTGCTCGCGGGCGCATCGGATTACCGCAAACTCATCTCCCACTTGCATCTGGAAAACGCCGCGGTACGTAAGACCCATAGCAGCAAGGTTATTCATAACCTTATTGGCAAGCTCAACAGAAACCTGTGTATAGTCTGATCCATTTGCGGTGGGAGCGTAAACCTCAGCACCATGAGCAGCAGAGGAGCCGGAATTAATATGGAAGCTCACGAAAGCTTGCGCACCCTGATCGATGCAACGCTGAACGCGATAAAGAAAATCATTACTGGAATAATTGCCGTATTGCTCGCGGGCAAGAACAACCTTGAAACCATACGCTTCAAGCTTATTCTTGCAGGCCGTCACAATCTTCCAGGTAAGATCAGCCTCACTTTTACCATTACCCTGCGCACCGGGGTCAGATCCACCATGACCAGCATCAAGAGCGATTACGCTAACGTTGCGAGCGGAGCGAGCGGCATAAGTAGAAACACCATCCGGAGAATCGGCGCACTCCAACGCCTGCTGAATAGACTGTGCCGCAACAGCATTTCCGTCTCCACCTGCATAATAAACAGATGTGCCCTCGGAGTTCATAGAGCTATCTACGACAGTGAACGAATAATCTCGATCAGAAAGATCGATCTTATGTTCAGCCCCATCTCCCTCTAGATAATACGAAATCGAAGTGAGGAAATAAGTATTAGCTTCGAGTTTTGCGCCAAAGGTAAAAGCGGCAGAATTATCAGCCGTAGCAGACGCGTCGACAGAGCCCTTTACACCGTTGGCACTCACATAGCCAAGCGTAGCAGAGGAAAGAACTTCGCTGTCATTAGCAGTAGCAAAGGCAATGACCTGATCAGTTCCAGCGGGAAGACTCGGATAGGCCAGGTAAACGTATTGGAAGGCCGACTCGACCGAATCGACCTGTAGCTCGGTCTTGACTTCGCTTTCAGTTGAGCCTTGGCTCAACGAGTCGATAGCCTCACTATCCCCTTCAACCGGAGATTGGTCGACGGTGGCCTCGCTGCCTTCAACATCGTCACCGCGTGCAGCCACTCCGTCATCGCCTGCAGAAGCCACATTCGTCATAGCTTCAGCGGGCTGTGCCTCGTTCAACCCGTAAGCAGCAACTACAGGACTCATCAATGACGAAAACGTCAGAAGAGCGGTCAAAGAAAAAGAAGTTGCGACACGTAAAACCTTTTTCATATTGAATCCCCAGTCAAAATTAATATCCATGTTGCAACATTATCCATCAATTATCTCTTCTTTTGAACAATTGTCATAGAAAGGAATCGTGTTGAATCAAGGTGGCAATATTCAACGCCTTCGAACGCGAACCAGCCAACATTTTTCATCTAGGAATAACTTCATAGCTTATATCTTATAAAGATGGGAGCGCGGACAGAAAGTTGGACCGCGGGGCGGTCCGGACTGGAGGTTCGCATGTACAGCAGGGGGAAGGTCGAGCTCTTCCTCCGCGGCGACGGAGGATGGCATGGGGCCCACCGCCGCCGCGGAGTTCGTGGGGGTCACGGTGAGCGCGGCCAAGAAGTCTGTAGAATCGTGGCGAGGAAACCGCCACGGAAGGAGGCCTGAGCGCCTCGGCGCCGCCCTCGCGGTAGAGCGCGCACCATCTCTTGAGCGGCGCCAAGGACATGACCCCGAACGCCTTCATGGCGTCCTGCTTGCTCATGCCGCCGTCGACCACAGCTGAGGCGGCGGCGACCTTCTGCTCGTATGTGTACCTGGTCTGCCTGCCGTCCATGGATAGCAGCACCTCGCTTCCGAACGACCGGTATACGTAGAGCCATTGTCTCACGGTGTTGCGCGGGACCGACAGCGCCTTCGCCGCCGACTTGAAGCCGTGCCCCCGCTCGAAGAGCCCGATCGCCGCCTTCCTGGCCTCGATGTCGTGTTTCACTCTCAAGTCGACACGCATAAAAAGCCTCCCACTTCTCGTGTCCAAGAAATGGGAGGCAGTTCAGGAGGGGCCGCGCAGGCGTTCGGCTAGCTGCGGGAACAACCTATTCGCTCAACATGTTCGGCTGAGATCGGAAATCGACCCTTGACCTACAGCCAGCCCAAAACATGTGCTTTCATCTGAGCGAACTCAAATTAACGTTCATCTTTGATCCATTACCGGAACATAATTTATCAAGTTTCCGCCAATTAAATTCATGAAATCATCGAATGTTTTACCTCTTGAAAAATCAAGGGTTTTAATTGTTCCCGAGCATGAATATCGGGACTCAATATTCATTACCCATTGTAAAAAACCAGAATCGCCAAGGTAACCGGAGACGGTTTTTAAAACAGGATAGACAGCCATAGGAGAAAGAAGCCTTCCGGACCCAATCCAATCTAAGACATCATTAGTTTTCATTCTGAACAAAGCACAATTGATAGAATCAGAATCGCCATCGAATAAGTCAATTGCCCCCTCGTTAACAAGCGAAGGCGCAAATAGCATGAAAGAGTGCTGACTATGAGGCCTTAAATAGGTTGAGGGGAACGCCTTTCTCCCATCAAGAATCCATCCGTTGGCACATCTTCTAATACCTTTAGGTAATTTAGAGTTAGGAGAATGATTTTCTCTGCCGATAGAAAGAACGTATAGATAGCAATAATTAATTTCTTCACATTTTGACGGAAGATAGACGCTGCGATTTAAAATATGCTTGTTTAAAAAATTGATATCAACAGAAGAACCCGCGTTGGGCAAATCATCTATATCAATTGGGTCGTCTTTAACAACAGAGAAAAATAATCTGACAGTCTAGGAAACGGGTGATGGATTCGCTATGTCGAGCTGCGGAAACGCGCCTCGGTGAGCAGCAAATGGCGAACCACCCTTGCGGTCTCGGGCCATCTCTCGGAGTCCTGCTTGACCCTGAACAGGTAAACGAACCAGTTGAGGTACGACTGGAGGTTCGACATCGACATGCCCGTGAACCTCCAGAGGTACCGCTTGAGCCAGGAGCAGAGGTTGTTCACCATGGCCATCCGCTCCAGGTAGACCGGGTCGTTGACGTCGGCCCTGTGCGCCTCCTCGGCGCAGCCCGACTCGCGGATCAGCGCGCCGTGCGCCCTCTCCCTGTCGTGGACGACCAGGCTCCCCTCGGCGATATGCCCGCCGAGCGCCCCCAGCACCCTCGCCGAGCTGGGCTTTCCGCGGCCGCACACCACGGCGACCGGGTTCTTGTGCACGTCGATGGCGACCGCTATGCAGACCTTCTGGCGGGACAGCCCGCGCTTCCTCGCCACGCCGTACCCAAGATGCAGGTCGGTGTCGTTCACGTAGGTCTCGTCTATCCAGACCAGGTCGCGCAGGACGATGCGGTCCTGGTAGCCGTCGACGGCGACCATCACGCGGTGGCGCCACTCCCATGCCGTCTGGTGGGTTATGCCCAGCTCCTCGGCCATGGCGTCAAGGGGCACGTTGAACCGCATGAGGCCGATGAAGCGGCACCAGGTCGCCATGTCGGATTTGGACCCCTCAAGCACCGTGCCGGTGAGCGAGGTGAACCTGGCCCCGCAGGCGCGGCGGCGCCAGCGCTGGACCCCTCCGGCGGTCCTCCCGTCCCTGAAGGGCGAGGCCGCGCGGCAGGAGGGGCAGGCGGGGTCGGTGCGGTAGAGGTCGGCGGCCTCGGCGAGGGTGCCGAAGCCGTGCTTCTCGCGGCAGCACCGCTCGTCGACGGCCCGGCGGAGGAGCTCGAAGTCCCCCTCGTCGAGCGCCGCGACGGCGTCCGCGAAGGCGCTGTGTCGGTTCATCTGGGCGTTCCCGTCCGCAGCGGGGCCCACCCGGCGGGATTGTCGCCAAACAAGAGCCGGGTGAGCTCCGCTGCAAATTCTCGTTTGGCGGGAACAGGATAGCACGGCGCGCCCGGCGGACCATGTCGGGGCCGGATCCATCACCCGTTTCCTAGACTGTTAAAAAAAATAAAGCATGGCAAAGAGAGTCTGTTAAATCTAGCCATCTTGTTTGGATTCCATAATGCTGTAAAAGAGGTTCCACACAATAGGCTTCTAATTTGAGTGCAATAGCCGAATGGTTAGTAATTGGCTTTTCAGAAGACAGTATTGGCTTGGATTCAGGGATATCGAAAACGTCATTATTCCAACGTCCTGAAACACTTAAATAGTTCCCAACCGTCTCTAACCGAGAATCAGAAGAAACAGAATCCCTGCATAAGCTAGGCCTGGGAATATAGGGGCTATACAAGTTCGACTGGCCTCTATATAAAACAGGACCATCGGAAATATAAGAAAGGTATCCAACGGCCTGAATTAATGCTTCAAGCGTATCGACAGAAATAACAGGACAAGAAGAACCGTCACAGCAGATATCATTTTCAACATGCAGCTCATCCGCTCGATGCGATGCTATATTTCCAGCAGACCACCGTTTCATAAATTCCTCGCTAAAGAAACAGACGGCTAGAACGCTGCGTCACCTGCACATTCCTATGCCATCAAAGCTTTGATTTATAGCGCCAGTCAGCAAAACTGCAGGCGGGCGCTATCTAGTATATATAAAGAGAAATAGGCCACTATGGCTACTTGCTTTAGGTCAACCTCAATACCTTTCGAGAATCTCTCTTCCCGATTCTCTCCACAGATACTCGTTCATGCTCGCCGGCAACGTAAGCGAGTTCGCTGACGAGGTCGTCGTCGCGACTCCGCTCGACGAATGAAAGCGCGATCCCATGGTCTTCTAAATCACGCTAGCGACTTAGGGACAATACATAGCCTAGTAATTCGCCGCGAGCCATGTCGCTAAATCAACGGTAACAGCCTCAAGCAAGTCACCCAATACTTGCTTTTTCGACATGGCAGCAGAATCGAAAATAGGATACTCCCTATTCGCATGAACGCCATCACATCGCAATATATAGGCGTAACGGCACACCAATAGAGCGACTCTTCTAACACGAAGTCTGTCACTTTTGGCGTCAGGCAGTAGTTCATTTATCTTGGTTTTAAAGAGACTCTTACTTTGGCAATCAGCGCAACCTCTATCACGCATGTAAGTAAGAGACTCCTTATCGATATATCCCAATCTCTTAATTTTTTCAGGATCTACATACTTTTTATCATTATTCGCAATATGCAATGACCTTGAACGTGTGCCAGTTAACAATTTCCAGCTAACGAAGTCCTCGTAGCCCCTATGATTAAATATTTGATCAAACTTAATTAATGAATGAATTAATACATCATGTTCAACAAAGAGCTGATTAACTCTATTCAACATTAGAGCATCATTCTTCGCGTTGGAACCAGTCGCCTCGGCATAACCACGATAAAGGGCATTAAAGGCACCCCAAAGAAGCTTAAGCCTTTCTTCCGGATAACCGGCTCCTGATGCAGCCCATGAGTAACTAATTGCTATGTGTAGAGACTTTGCAACCGCATCACCTCGAAGACTGCGTCTTACAACGCCATCTGGATACCTAGTTCCGTTAAATATAGAGAGGGTGTTGTTAAGTTCGTGCGGAACCTCGAGTTCTATACTCCCCTTCCCGTCAACCGAGCACGACACGGCAGCAATGCAAGGCGATTGCTCCATTCCGTCCATACAAGCCAAAGAGAGAAGCAGCCATCTCAGATAGTCAACCCTAGTTTTACAGAGATACTGTGCCTTGGAATAACCTCTCGCGCGTTCAAACGAAATCACGGCAGCATTCTTGTTAATTGTGACGCTGTCGAGGTAGTCTTTTGAAATGGTCCTTTCGAAGCGGATTGGACTGTTAAGCTTAATTGGATTCTCGAATACGAGTGAGATTTCGATCTGAATCCGTTGCTTTCTTTCCTCTGAATTAGCCACCACTTCACCGTCCATTTAGTAAAAAAGCGAACCCCACAAGGCAACCATCAAAATTCATTTAAAGTTCTACGATTAATGTCGTCTGCACGCCATCACAGATATCTCAAATTAAAACTCGGATTTATAAATCAATTCGCGTCGAGAAGAACTGATTAAAAACTCGGCGACAATTCTCAGTTTACAACTATTCGAATCCGCTCGATTTATTATGACATATGTAACCCACACAGTCCTTCAGGCCATAAGTCAGAAGAAGTAAAGACGCTAATACTAAGAACTCGATAGTACTTTTGATCTTGTTTTATGCGATACTCCGCGACTGACCAAGGAAACCAAAACGTTGCCTCCACCCAAATGCAACTAAAACCGTTGCAAACGCAATTAGGTATAATTCATCCAAATCGCCTAGAGAAAGTGTTTGAATGCTGACCGTAATCGTGCCTACTTACAATGCCGAGCCGTATCTTTCTCAGGCTATAGGCAGTCTATTAAACGAAGAGAATATCGAACTGGAAATCCTCGCCATCAACGACGGATCAACCGACAACTCGCTCGCCATTATGCAAGATTTCGCTGCGCGCGACTCACGCGTTCGAGTGATCGATAAGGCAAACCAGGGTTACGGCGCAACCTGCAATCTGGGCATTCGCGAGGCAAAGGGCGACTGGATTGCCATCCTCGAGCCCGATGACTGGATCGAGCCCGGAATGTACTCCGACATGCTTGCCTTTGCCAAGCGCGAATTTGGCGATCCGAAGAAGCTCGACATTATCGAGACCCCGTATTGGATCATTCGCAACCCCGATACCCCCCAAGAGGTCAAACTACACTGCGCATATCGCGGTCGCATCAAGCCACCCCGGCAACCGTTCACCATTCACGACGCTCCACACCTGCTGGCCCATCATCCGTCCATTTGGTCGGCAACCTACCGTCGCGACTTCCTGTTGCAAAACAATATCTGGTTTAAGGAAATCCCCGGTGCGGGCTGGGCCGATAATCCATTCCTTGTCGAAACGCTCTGCCAGGCAAAGGCGATCGCTTACTGGCCCAAGCCGTATTACTGCTACCGCGAGGAAACACCCGAAAAGGCGGCAGCCCTTGCCAAGCGTGACCCCTTGATGCCGTTTAATCGCTGGAACGACATGGTCGATATTCTTGAGCGGCTCAACGTCACCGACTCCGCCGTCTGGACACCGCAAATCACACGCGGCTTCACCTATATGGGCATCATGATTGAGCACACCGGAATTGAGGGGCACCCCGAAATCGAGCGGGCGATCCACAGGATGTTCGAACGCATGCCGCAAGAGCTGGTATTTGCCAATCCTCGCGTTACCCCTGCGGCCAAAAAGCTCTATGCCGAGTATATGGGCATCGCCAACCCTAAAATCAGCTACTGCGCATACGCCAAGGACCTCGTGGGCGAGGGCTTGTATAACGTATGGAACAAGGGGCCCAAGCAAACTCTAAAAATGATCACATCGCACTTTGGTTCGTACAACGCACGCGCTGGAAAATAGTCTGATGGGCAGCAAAGCAAGCAGAAATACCTCCATCGAGGCGCTGCGCTTGGTCGCGGTCGCTGGGATTGCGATATTCCACACGTTTCAATGGACCTTCCAAGCCGTCTGCACCGGCCTACCGGAATATGCGCCGCTCGCTGTCTTCCCTTACTCCGGCGCGCTCGGCTTTATCAACCTGCTGGGCTGCTGGGCCAACGAGGTCTTCTTTATGATCTCGGGCTACTTCCTTATTCCCTCGGCGGTACACGCCCTCCAAAACGGGTCATCCGCACCGGATCTCGCTCGTAAATCGTTTGCTCGGTTAAAGAAGATCGTCTTGCCCACGCTCTTTTATTGCACCGCGTGCCTGTTTGTTTCAATGTACGTCTATCCCCTGCCCGAAATCTCACTACACGAGATCGGCTGGCTCACGTTGGGCATCGAGTTTATCTGGGTCTACGCCGCCTCCATATTGCTCGTCCCAGTGATTGCGCTGATACGACAGCGGATCGGCAGCAAAAGGGCCCCGTTTGTCGTAGCACTTCTCGTGCTCGCAACATTTGGAATCAACTGCTACATTGCAGCGACGGCAAACGAAGCGGCCGGTATCGTTTTGTGGCGCAAGCTCATGAGCGCCGTTACTTACCTGGTCGCGTTTATTGCAGCCGGAGAAATGCGCTTTGTCCTCGAATGCCACGGCAACGCATCCGGCGCTCAAAAATCCAAGATCGTACTCATTGGACTCATTGCCGCCACCATCGCGCTCGAGCTTCTGCTATCGGCAAATAGCCAGTACGACGCGCTCTGGATGATCTCTTACAAGTCCACGTCCGTCATATCCTTTATCTTGGCCGCCGCATCCGTTGCCGCCGCAGCGCTCCATCAGCCGCGCCATGAAACCTCAGCCGCAGATAAGACAATCGTGTCTCTCGCCGCAGGAACGCTCGCTTTCTACGCCGTACAATCATTTACCTGTAATGTCTGGCGACCCATCTTCGACAATGCAATCTACACCATGGCGACAGGCATCCAAACGGGAGAGCCCCGTCCAGCCGCCGCCATGTTGCTCGGAATCCTTATGAGCCTTTGCCTCGCGCTTGCCCTGCTCCTCATGGATATCGTACGCAGGACCGTAGTCGAGGCCATCAAGGCTCGCATGAACAGCTAAGCAGCCTTCCGACTCCGCAAGCCACGAAGCGCGCTAACACCCGAAGCAAATAGAATCGCAAAGACAATCGCCCAGTTCTTGCAGCCAAATACCGGAATATGAACAATCGCATGGTCATGCATAACAACGAAATAGGCCAGAACAACCACCAGAGGCAGCGCCATGAGCAGTGACTGGATCAACACTTTGCGACGACGACCGTCTTGCGCGCCACCCCGTATTGAGCATACGAGTACGGCAATCCAGAGCACCAATACAACAGCAAACGAAACAAGACAAACGACGTTCGAGATCATCGCATAACCAGCAGTTGAGCAAATGGCAAACAGTTGCGGGCTCATGCAATAAAACTCTTTCAAAATCTGAGGCCAGTCAGCTTGGGGCAACAGTGACGAAGTCCCATGCGCAGACCAAAGACCCATCTCGCCCAGAACGTTCGAAAAGACCTCGTCCCAGCCCAGCACAAATGCCGCGACAACCCATTTCATCGCCCAGGTAAACACAAACGAAAGCCCAAACCCAAAGAGCGCCTGCAGCATCGTGGCAACACAACGCTTGGGGCGCTCACCCTCGGGGAGCGCAATGAAGGCGAAAAAGCAATACAGGGCGACAACTGCGGCAGGAATCGTTAAAAAGTCAAGAAACGAAAACACGGCGCCCGTCGCTATCGACCAAAGGACAAGGCGGCTTGTGAAAAGCCGTGCGTTTGGAGCCGAATCCAAACGAAGGCTCATGCAAGACATCATGATGAGCGCCACAAAGAACGAGATGCACAGCAGCAGATCACCGATAAAATTGAAAAACAGATTGGTCGAGAACAACAGGATTGCAAGGAAACCCAACGTCAATGGCTTTGAAAACCGCTTCCGCAAGGCAACGTAAGCGCAAGCGGAGCCGGCAATCGCCAGAGCAGCTGCGGGCGCCACGACAACGTCGATACCGCCAATAAACAGGCAGAGATTCGAAAGCAGCTGCCATCCATGCCAATACCGGTAGTACTGCTGATGCGTAATCCCGCTGGATTTCGTAACGTCATCAATCTCGGCAACAGCCATCGTCTCAAACGGAGAACCCTGGTCCTTTTGCTGTGCGACTTCAATGATAAAGCGATTGTTATCAAAGCAAACGGGACCAGTTGCAACACGGTGGTCGTAGACATACATGTCAGACAATAGGGCCGAGGACTCCGAACCCTGCGCATGCGACTCGATAACGAACCGCGGAAGACAATTTGCCACCGTATTGCTCAAGACAAATGCGACCTGAAGAACCAAAAACAGCAACATGGCCTTGATGGGAAGGCTATCGGCAAAGGAGGCTAAACGAGTTTTATTCACGGGTCATCCAAACAGAAAGATTGCGTCCACAGGAATCGGCACCTATGTAATACCACAATGCGCGCATGCAATCTCGCTACGCCCGCACGTCAACCAGGCTTGCAGCAAACGTTCTTGGTGATTAGCGGAACATTACCCGCGGGCGCCCGCCTACGCTTACAATAGTCGTGTCCCATGGGACACGTTGTTTATTCCGCAGGGCCGATACGCTGCCCACGCGAAAGGATATTCTCGTTCATGACTTCCACCCTCCCCGCCCCCATCGATAAGCTCGCCATCGTTGTCGTTACGTACAAACGCCAGGAGCTCTTGGCCAACCTGTTCGACTCTATGACCGAGCTCACGGCAACGCCCTGGCGCATCGTGATTGTCGATAACGAGAATTCGCGCGAGACCGAGGCCATGTGCGCCGCATTTAACGAGCGTCTGGCCAACCTGTGGGGTATCGACACCGAGCAGCCCGACGCGCAGGGCGGCACCAACCGTGTCATCTACGCCCCGCAGCTCGAAAACGGTGGCGGTGCGGGCGGCTTCTCCGCCGGGACTAAATGCGCCTACGACCTGGGCGCCCAGTGGTTCTGGGTGATGGACGACGACGTGCTCGTCATCCCCGAAGGCATCGAGCGCTTGGCCAAGTGGACCGACCGCTACGATGTTATCCAGGGTTCGCGATTGGACTTTGACGGCGGCGCCTTCTTTTGGCAGTACCAGCTCATCCTTTCGCTCGGCATTCCCAATCCCATCGCCAAGTGGGATCTGGGTCCCGAGGGCTACCGCTCCATGAACCAGCTGTGCTTTGAGGGCGGCATGTTCTCGCGCCGCGTGGTCGACAAGATTGGCCTGCCCGATGCGCGCTTCTTTATCTACGGCGACGATGCCTGCTACGGCTACGTAGCCAGCCAGCACTTCCCAGCTGCCGTGGTCGCCGACGTGGTGCTCAAGCGCGCCCGCGCCGTCTCTAACTGGGACATCGCCGGCAAACGACAGCTCAACTCCACGAGCGACACCAACCGCTACTACATCATGCGCAACCGCGGTTATCTGGCACGCTACATGCAGATCTACGGCGACTACCACCCCGTGCTGTTCCGTCTGGGCAATGCCGCGACCTTCTGCAAGGAGTTCATTCGTCTGGCAGCAGTCGACAAATGCTTTAAGACCGGCATTCCGGCGCTGCGCCGCGGCATGAAGGACGCCCGCAAGATCGTTAAGGATCCCAACTGGAAACCCATGCCGCCCCTGAAGGACGCGGAGTAGTAAAGGGCTTTCGCCATCCCCTATAACCGCTGGCACACCACGGACACACGCTGCCCGTCAAAGCCAAAGCCCCAGCGCATGCGGCCAACGCCGGGTCGCGGCACGCGGATATCATCGATGCCGTTGCGCTCTATGTCGAGCAGCGCCTGAACCGCCAACAGTTCCAGGCCCAGGGCATCGACGCCAGGGTCGTACATCATGTTGATCGAAATGAGCGGTCGCTCATCGAGCATGCCGAGCGTGTCGGCCACGTCAAACACCCGACCGGTGGGAATCACCTGGATATCCCAGCGATCCGAGACGCCACTTCGCTTGGAGCTGGGATTGCAATAGCCGGGCAGCCCAAAGCAGAGCCCCTGCAGCGCCAGATGATAGGCTGTCGGCATATCTGATTGGCCCACATCGATGCCTAGATCGCCGATAGCACAGCTCAAAGCCTGCTTTACAGCGTCCTCGTCTCCTCGACATAGCCCGTCATGGAACGAGTCGATAACTCCAACGTCCTCAACGGCGCACTCAAACCATTCCAGAATTACAAGACGGAGCGCCTGACCCACTTCGCTGTTAGGCAGACGCAAGGAGCGAAGGCACGCGCCGTCCTCCGAATGCCCTGTCATGTCCGTCGCAAGGAATCCAGACAGATACAGCGCAGTCCAGATATCTTCGGGCTCGGCGGCATCGGCCTCCTCGGCATGCACATGCACCGGCGCCTCGATAAACCCATGTGGCTCAAGCAAATCGAACAATGCGGACAAGTGTATGAGGTTCCAGTCACCGATGCATGCGCTCAGACTGTCGGCATAACCATACAGATCCGCCCGAACAGGCGCGACGCAACCGCGATGCGCGTAGTCCACCACACGCTCCGGGATCGAGCAATAAAAACCACCAAACAGATAGCCCTCGAGCCACTCACGCGCGTCATCCAGACAGTCGTTGCGACCGATGCGATCCAACAGCACTTGGACTTCGTCGTCCGAAAAACCGAACCATCGATCACACCAACTCGACAACGGTGTCGCCGACCGATAGGAAACCCCACGCTGGGACAACGCAAACTCGGCAGGACCGGGGCGTTCGCCCATCAGACACGTCAATCGCAACGAGTCGCCGGCGTCGGCAATGGTGTCGAACAACATTCGGCTGAGCGACTCTAGGGAATCCACGCTACCATCGTCCTTAGCGTCCAAACGCTTTGGACATACCGCGTCGTAGTCGTCTATCAGGAAAACAACCTGCTCATCGAAAGCTGTCCGGAGCAGCTTAATAAGCACGCCGAGCGCCGCATCGATCTCCTTATCGCTGGCCACTCCACGCGCCGTCCTCTCGATAAGACGAACCTCACGTCTTGACAGATCAGGCGCGACAAGCAGCGGCAGCAATCGGGCGCACTCGCGCACGACAGCGCCGCGAATAGCTGCCGCAGCACCAGCGCCATGCCTCGAAGCGGCAGCTGTAAAGTCGAGCATAATGACCGGATAACACGCGTACTCATCACGATAGCGACCGCCGCCCGCCTGCCAAATCTGGGTGCAGATGAACGGGCTTCGATCCAACAGCCGGTGATCAGGTCGTTCTAAATAGCACTTGAGCATCGATAGATTCATGCTCTTGCCAAAACCCTTGGGCCGACAGCAAAGCGCAACAGGTGCTTCGCTGTCCAATATATCGGCAATAAACATAGTCTTATCGACGAGTAAACACCGATTGATTGCATCGGAAAAGTTGTGTACATCAACCGGTAGAGCTGCGTTATCCGCATGATTGAGCAACCGTGCACCAAACGCATGAACAACACCATAATTCGCCTGTTCAGACACCGTAAACTCTCCCTCTAACACAGCACGATGCCCATTGTAACGAGCGGGTAGAGCGCAACAATATCGACATGCAAACGTTTCGGGCAACGGTAGCAACAGTCCCCCGAGGGGGCATAACAAATCGTTGCACAACAAAAACGAGGTCCGATGCCGCCGCACCGGACCCCGTCCCAAACTCTTATAGAAAACGATTTGGAAGATTACTCCTCAGAGCCGTCCTCCCCAGAATTCTTCTGCTGATCGAGCTTATGCTTACCACTTACGATAGACGTAGCGCCCAGTGTGGCCAAGCTTGCACTGGCAAGGCTCGCCATCACGATCAAGTCGCCCGTCTTGGGCATATTGCCGCCAGATGACTTGGTCGTTGTAGTCGTCGTGGTAGTAGCGGTCACCGTCTTGGAGTCATTTTGCTCCTGGACCTGGTTGTCGGCACCGCTCTCGCCGTCTCCGGACTGTTTCTTTTCGCCCCCGGTCTTGCTCTTGTCCTTCTCCTCAGATTCAGACTTCTTATCCTCGTCCTTCTTCTGTTCGGACTTGTCGCTCTGCTCCTCAGAGCTAGAACCCTTATCAGATTCGGTCTTCTCGGAAGCCTCGTCCTTGGAGTCGCCCTTTGCGGCCTCGGTCTTTTCCATGGAAACCTGATCAGAGTTGTCCTTGTTCTGGGTCGAGCCGTTATTGACACCAGCCATCAGCGAAGAGCCCAGCGTAGAACCAAGCTGCACGGAGAAAGAAGGCTTCTTGTCCGGCGAAGCAACGGGAGTGTCCGGCGCCTTATTCGAGTCGTCCTTGGAAGCATCGGAATCAGGGGTTGCGGCAGAGCCAGAGCCGTTGTTAGAGCCGGTGTCAGCGGACGAATCACTCGAGCCGGTGGATGAGTCAGAGGTGTCAGCGTCGGTCGAACCAGAAGCGTCGCTGTCCGTATTGCCGGCAGAGCTTGAAGACGAATCGCCCGCAGCAGAGCCGTTCGAATCGGAGCCGTTCGAGGTAGAGCCGTCGTCGGTAGTACCACCAGCAGAACCATCACCGTCAGTATCGGTCGAGGGCGCGTCCATCCTGTCATCGTTGGCATCGTCACTCGAGTCGTCATTCGAATCAGGTGTCGGCGAGGGCGCCGGCGTAGGCTCGGGCCGCACGGGCGTCGCAGCGGCAGCCTCGTCCTCAGCGATATAAACCAAGCAGTCCTTCAGCTCATTCTTATAACGATTCTTCCAGCCCTCATGATACTGGGGCTGACTCGAATACTTGGTGGCGACATTGTTGACCACGCTGTTGGAAAGCGCCGTCACAAACTCGCGATCGGTCATACTGTTAGAAAGGTTTGCCCAGCGGAAGAAGTCCCTGCAACCACCGGTGCCGCACATGTTGGTGATACTCCACACCATGCCCTTAACGCAATCGGCGCGGCCCGAAACATCAATGCCCAAGCCGCTCTTGAGCCACGCCTCGGTCACCGCATAGTACGAGTTGTACGCATAGGCATCTTGAAGTGCTGAGAACTCAACAGGATCGGTGTTGTACGCACCTTGGAAGGCATCTTGCGCGATATGGCCCAGCTCGGTGAGCTGGCCGTTCTCGTACATGGCATTGCTCGCGTTGGAAATCTCGCTGCCGCGATCAATCGCATCCTTGAGCATGCTGTATTTTTCGGGGCTGTAGTTGTAGACCTGCTTCATAAACGGAATGAGAGACCACCGACGGTCGAACTGGTAATAGCCCAGCGCGTTGTAGCCGTCACCATACGAAAAGCCCTGGTTATAGTTGCCGTGGCTCTCGTACTTGGTAAAGTACTTCATCTCGGCGGTCACGTTGACAAACGAAACGCCCTGAACCGACCTCAGCACGCCCGAGAAGGACTGCTGGGTGTAAAGGCCCTTATCGATATCGGTGGCATCCGAGGCAACGCCCGGCGTGGGCTCCTCGGCAGCGGCGGGTGCCGGCGCGGAAACGGCGCCAAACGAAAGCGCCAGCGTCAGGCCCGCGACAATAGCAGAATGCTTAGGCTGCATAAGATCCTCCCTGCATTGGTGTAGTTAAAGTGCGGTTTGCAAAGATAGAGTTAAGTATTGCAGCTCACCCGTTGTTGCACAACAACCCCTCGGTAAACGGCAACAACCCTCCGCAAAATCTTAAGGAATTGCGTACAACCTACAGCTTAATGTCGAAGTTAATTTCTGGAACGGCAGCCAAGTCGGCCAACGTTACGCCGTCGACGTACTTTTCGATCACGTCGTCCAGACCGCGCCAGAACTTGACGGTCGAGCACAAATCGCTGCGGGTGCAGCTGTTGTCGATACCGTCGCACGCCACGGGCGCCGTGCTGCCCTCGACAGCGCGCAGGATGTCGCCAGCACGCACCTCGGCCGGGTCCTTGGCCATCATGTAGCCACCGCCTTTGCCGCGCACACTCTTAAGCAGACCAGCCTTCATAAGCGGACGAACCAGCTGTTCCAGATACTTCTGCGAAATGCGCTCGCGGTCGGCGACCTCGCGCAGAGCAATCTTGCCCTCGGCGTCACCGAGCGCCGCGATATAGATCATCAGCCGGAGGGCATAGCGGCCCTTGGAAGAAATGAGCATACCTACCCTCCCATCGCATCTGGGACAACATAACCAGGTTTGTTTGTCCCAAATCTTAAGTAAGTGGGACAAACACAACAGGTTATTTTGTCCCAGAATTTGAAAAGTCGAGTGGATTAGTCGGGTTTTCCCTTGACTAACTCCGAACCCATAGTAACTTTATTCCGAGAAGATTCCTAGGGTTTAGTACACCTATGAGTACACCATACACAGAGAGGTACAGCATGAGCGCAAATCCGCTGCTTTCTATCGAGGGTCTGACCGCCTCCGTGGACGAGAAGACGATCCTCCACAACGTCAACCTCAACGTCGCCGCCGGCGAGACCCACGTGCTGATGGGCCCCAACGGCGCCGGCAAGTCCACCCTCGGCCACCTGGTCATGGGCGACCCCGTCTACACGGTCAACGACGGCCGTATCGTCTTTGACGGCCAGGACATAACCGAGCTCACCACCGACAAGCGCTCGCGCGCCGGCCTGTTCCTGAGCTTCCAGGCCCCGGTCGAGATCCCTGGCGTGCCGCTGTCGAGCTTCCTGCGCGCCAGCATCGCCGGCCGCCCCGGCCTAGAGATGAAGGGCAAGGAGTTCCGCCGCCGCGTGAAGGAGCTCGCGGCCGAGCTCAACATGGATACCGCCTATCTCAACCGCGAGCTGGGCGTGGGCTTCTCGGGCGGCGAGAAGAAGAAGGTCGAGATGCTCCAGCTCCTGCTGCTGCAGCCCAAGCTCGCCATCCTGGACGAGACCGACTCGGGCCTGGACGTCGACGCCCTGTCCACCGTCAGCCACGGCATGGACGCCTACCGCAAGAGCTGTGACGGCTCCATGCTCATCATCACGCACAACACGCGCATCCTGGAGCACCTGGATGTCGACCGCGTCCACGTTATGGTCAAGGGCCACATCGTACGCGAGGACGACGCCTCGCTCATCCCCTGGATCGACAAGAACGGCTTTGAAACCTTCGAGCGCGAGGCCGCCGAGCAGCGCGCCCAGGCCGAGGCCGCCGCTGCCGAGCAGCAGGCGTAAAGGGGCGACGCAATGACCAAGAACCGCACCGAGGTCGCGGACATCGACCGCAGCCTCTACGACTTCACCTACGGCGAGGAGGGATTCGAGCGCCTCGACGCCGGCATCACGCCCGACATCGTGCGCGAGATCAGCGCCAAGAAGGACGAGCCGCAGTGGATGCTCGACCTGCGCTTAAAGTCCCTCGAGATTTTCAATCGTTTTCCCGACCCGACGTGGGGCCCCTCCATCGAGGGCCTGGACATGGACAACATCGTCACCTACGTCAAGCCCAACACCGACCAAAAGCACGACTGGGAGTCGGTGCCCGACGACATCAAGAACACCTTTGAGCGCCTGGGCATCCCCGAGGCCGAGCGCAGCTACCTGGCAGGCGTCGGCGCGCAGTACGACTCCGAACTCGTCTACCACAACATGCAGGACACCGCGTCCAAGATGGGCATCGTCTACTCCGGCATCGAGGAGGCCCTGCACGATCCGCAATGGGAGCCGCTCATCCACGAGAAGTTTATGACGCTCATCCCGCCCACCGACCACAAGTTTGCGGCCCTGCACGGCGCCGTGTGGTCGGGCGGCTCGTTTGTCTACGTGCCCAAGGGCACCAAGCTCGACTTTCCGCTGCAGAGCTACTTCCGCCTCAACGCCAAGGGCGCCGGCCAGTTTGAGCACACGCTCATCATCGTCGAGGACGACGCCGACCTACACTTTATCGAGGGTTGCTCCGCGCCCAAGTACAACGTGGCCAACCTCCACGCCGGCGCCGTCGAGCTCTTTGTGGGCAAGCGTGCGCACCTGCGCTACTCGACCATCGAGAACTGGTCCAAGAATATGTACAACCTCAACACCAAGCGTGCGCGCGTGGACGAGGACGGCGACATCGAGTGGATCAGCGGCTCTTTCGGCAGCCACGTGGGCTACCTCTACCCCATGAGCGTGCTCAACGGCCGCCGCGCCCGCTCGAGCTTTACCGGCATCACCTTTGCCGGCGCCGGGCAGAACCTCGACACCGGCTGCAAGGTCGTGCTCAACGCCCCCGAGACCTCGGCGACCGTCGAGACCAAGGGCATCTCCAAGAGCGGCGGCATCCAGACGTTCCGCAGCTCCATCGTGGCCACACCCAAGGCCGAGGGTTCCAAGGCAACCGTGAGCTGCCAGTCGCTGATGCTCGACGACCAAAGCCGCTCCGACACCATCCCCGCCATGGACATCCGCGCCAAGAACGTCGACATCGGCCACGAGGCCACTATCGGCCGTATCGGCGACGATAAGGTGTTCTACCTGATGAGCCGCGGCATCTCGGAGGAAGAGGCCCGCACCATGATCGTCAACGGCTTTGCCAACCCGGTCTCCAAGGAGCTGCCGCTTGAGTATGCCGTCGAGATGAACAACCTGATCAAGCTCGAGATGGAAGGAGCGATCGGATAATGAAACAGGAAACCAACACCGCTGCTACCACGCTCGAGCAGGTAAACGCGATGCCCGCAGCAACCTGGGGCTGGTTGAAGATGAACCAGACCAAGCTCGAGCTCTCTGACGAGCTTGCCGCCGCTCCCACCGAGGCCGTTGAGGTAGAGGGCTTGGACGAGCAGTTTGCTGGCGTGGCAGACGCGTTCGACGCCGCCATGGACGCCATGGCCGAGCGCTTCCCCGAGCGCCGCGCCTCCGCCCCGGGTGATGCCGCCGACCGCGCCCGCATCACGCCCGAGACCGAGCTCGACGTGCCCGCCACCTCCGTCTACCAGGCCGGTGCCATTAAGCTGGAGGAGGAGCTCTCCCCCGCTGAGGCCTTCGAGACTGGCATGGGCGAGGCTGCCTACACCTACCTGGCGGACCACGCCACCAAGCGCGTCGTCATCGATGTGCCCGCATACAAGCACGCCACGGTTACCGTGCGCGTGAGCGGTGTCGATGCAGCCGCGGCCATCGCCGCCATCGACGTCGTCGCCCGTCCCCAGTCGACGCTCGACCTGCAGATCGCCCTGGACTCCCCCGTTGCCGGCGAGGGCGTCGTGGGTTCTGTGCTACGCGTGTGCGCCCACGAGTACGCCACCGTCAACGTGGCCTGCACGCAGACGCTCGACGATAGCTGGATCGCGCTCGACGACACCGGCCTGTTCCTGGACGAGGGCGCGCGCGTCAACGTGCAGCACACCGTTCTGGGTGCTGGCGCCAGCGCCACCGGCCTTGCCGGCGACCTGCTGGGCGATACCGCCAAGGTCACCATCGATACCGATTACCTGGGCGCCCGCGATCAGGTGCGCGACTTTAACTACGAGCTGCGCCACCGCGGTCGCAAGACCGAGTGCGAGATCGACGCCAACGGCGTGCTGACCGGCACGTCCAAGAAGGTCTACCGCGGCACCATCGACCTCGTGCACGGCTGCAAGGGTGCAACCGGCGCCGAGCGCGAAACGGTGCTTTTGGCCAACAAGGGCGTCGACAACAAGACCGTTCCCGTCATCCTCTGCGACGAGGACGACGTCGCCGGCAACCACGGCGCCACCATCGGCCATGTCCGCGACGAGCAGTTGTTCTACCTCGCCTGCCGCGGCCTCGACCAAAACGCCGCCGAGGACCTGTTCATCCGCGCCAAGCTGGAGGACGCCGCGCTTTCCGCCACCGACGAGCGCACCCGCGCCGCCGTCGTCCGCCTGGGCAACAACCTGATCGACAACTTTGAGGAGGAGCTCGCATGATCGACACCGAGCACGTTAAATGCGACACCTGTACTGCCCCCGAGCCCATGGAGCTCGACGCCAGCGACGAGGCTTCGCGCGGCTGGCCCACTGTGGACATCGAGACCAACCCCTACAAGGGCCAGTTCCCGCTGTTCCAGCAGCACCCCGAGATCGCCTTCCTCGATAGCGCCGCCACCGCGCAGCGCCCTGCCTGTGTGCTCGACGCCGAACGCGACTTCTATCAGCGCATGAACGCCAACCCCCTGCGCGGCCTGTACTCGCTCTCCGTCGAGGCCACCGACGCCATCGCAAAGGTGCGCCAGCAGATCGCCGACCTCATCGGCGCCGCTCAGGCCAACGAGGTCGTCTTCACCCGCAACACGAGCGAGTCGCTCAACCTGGTCGCCAAGAGCTTTGCGCCCACGGTCCTCGAACCGGGCGACGAGGTTGTCATCACTATCATGGAGCACCACTCCAACCTGATTCCGTGGCAGCAGGTCTGCCGCGAGACCGGCTCCAAGCTCGTCTACCTCTACCCCACCAAGACCGGCCAGCTCACCACCGAGGAGGTTCTTGCCAAGGTGGGTCCCAAGACCAAGATCCTGGCCGTGGGTCAGGTCTCTAACGTGCTGGGCGTCGAGAACCCGGTCAAGAACCTCGGCAAGCTCGTGCACAAGTACGGCGGCTATCTGGTTGTCGACGGCGCGCAGTCGCTGCCGCACATGCCGGTCGATGTGGCCGACCTGGGCGCCGATTTCTTTGCCTTTAGCGCGCACAAGGCCATGGGCCCCATGGGCATCGGCGTGCTGTGGGGCAAGATGGACCTGCTCAACGCCATGCCGCCCATGCTCACCGGCGGCGAGATGATCGATTCGGTCACCGAGCAGGACGCCGTCTGGGCGCCCGTCCCCGAGAAGTTCGAGGCAGGTACGCAGGACGCCGCCGGCATCTTTGCCACAGGCGCCGCCCTCGACTACCTGGTCAACACCGTGGGTTACGAGAACATCCAGGCTCGCGAGCAGGCACTCGTCCACTATCTGATGGGCGAACTCATGCAGCTCGACTTTGTCCAGATTATCGGCTCCATCTATTGGGACAACCACCACGGCGTCGTGAGCTTTAACGTCCGCGGCATTCACCCGCACGATGTCGCGAGCATCATGGACATGGACGGCGTCTGCATCCGCGCCGGCCACCACTGCGCGCAGCCGCTGCTCACCTGGCTGGGCGTCGAGAACCTTGCCTGCTGCCGCGCCAGCGTGGCCTTCTACAACGACAAGGCCGACATCGACAAGTTCATCGCCGGCCTTCATCACGTTTGGAGCACGTTCAATGGGTAATCTGTACACCTCCACCACGTTTATGGAGCACAACTCGCACCCCGACTACAAGTACGAGATGGACGCCCCCACGCACGAGCACGACGGCATCAACCCCAGCTGCGGCGACGAGCTCACCTTGCAGCTGCGCGTCGAGAACGACGTGATCGAGGAGGCCTCGTTTACCGGTCACGGATGCGCCATCAGTCAGGCCAGCGCCGACATCATGGCCGACCTCATCACCGGCGAGACCGTTGAGGAAGCTCGCCGCCTGGCAGAGCTCTTCCTCGCCATGATTCGCGGCGAGCAGCTCTCCGAGGAGGACCTGGAAGACTTGGACGAGGCCACCCAGCTCCAGGACATCTCGCACATGCCTGCCCGCGTCAAATGCGCCGAGCTCGCGTGGCGCACCCTCGACGGCATGCTCACGGGACAAAATAATCAGTAGTATTTGTCCCAAATCTTAAGAATTATGTTGGCCGGATCGCTTGACAAGAGCGGTTCGGCCATTATCTATTCCGAGCCCTCAGCCTGAGCCTTCACCCGAGCATAAGCGCGCACGATACGAGAGACGGTACTCTTGCTGATTCCCGTATAGCGTTCAATCTCGCGCACCGTGTAGCCGCCATCGTGCAGGACGAAAATGATTCCGTCTCGACGCGACGGTGCTACGGTCTTGAGTTCGTTGAGCGGCACGCCCAGGCGCTTCGCCATCTTGTCGGCAAACGCACGCCGCTCCCACTCCGTCTCATCTATATCGTGAATCACCGGATCGGAACCATCGGGCGTCGACAGAGAATAATCAAGAAACCCCTTGGCAGACTCAAAGAGCTCGAGCACACAAGAAGGGTCGGAAAATCCTCTCGTCATATCGTTGTCATACGCTCGCAGATACTCGGCAAAGCTGCTCCACGGATAGCGCTCGATCAGGGCGATACCCGCCTCCTGCGGATTAGCATGAACATAGCGAATCGCGGCCATTAGATGACGGTCGGTATCGAGCGAGCGCCGGTCAAAACGGTTCTGGAACAGATGGCCCGTTCGCCCCGTGCGTTTATTGAACCGCCGCGCGTACGTCAAAAGCAGCCGGTGCATCGCCGCGCTCATCGCGTCCTCGTAATCTGCAAGCACAAGATGCACGTGATTGCCCATAAGGCACCAGGCGATAACCGTCACGCCCGCCTCGCGGCAGCAGTCGCGCATCAGTTCCAAAAACTCCCACCGGTCTTCGTCGCCCTCAAAGATGAGCTGCTTGCCCGTACCGCGGGCACAGACATGGTAAAAGCCGGTAACCGTTCTCCACACGCGCTGCATGGCGCTCCCTTCGCCGGGATCTGCTTGCCATCCAATACAACACGATTGAAGCGTGCCATCAAAACATCCACGCAAAACAATACACTCGCGCGGCCAAAGGCAGTAAATAGGCGGCGAACGGCACCGTTGCAACAGGTCAGCCCCCGCAACGCATACAAGAGCTGACCAAAAGCTTGCCCAAGACGAACCCCCTCTACGGAAGTTCGCGACCATAGAACATAGAGTTAAACCGTTTCAATTAAAACTTCCGGACTTCTCGCTACGAAAACTGAGCCGTTCGCCGAATATTCCGTGCATTTCGCGGTATTATAGGGGCTGCATGTCATGTCCATTTCGAAGGGTCGCCCGGCAATCGCCAGCCACGACCCCCAGACGGGACGCCAACACGATAGAGAGGAGAGGCATGCAGTACTCACAGGAAGTGGAGAACATGTGCCCCGTTGCCAAGGGTGCATACCACGGCCCCGCACCCATCCCCGAGGAGGGCAAGTGGGTCCAGGCTAAGGAGATTTCCGACATCTCCGGTCTTACGCACGGTGTGGGTTGGTGCGCACCTCAGCAGGGCGCTTGCAAGCTCACGCTGAACGTCAAGGACGGCATCATCGAGGAGGCCCTCGTTGAGACCATCGGCTGCTCGGGCATGACCCACTCTGCCGCCATGGCTTCCGAGATCCTTCCCGGTAAGACCATCCTCGAGGCCCTCAACACCGACCTCGTCTGCGACGCCATCAACGTTGCTATGCGCGAGATCTTCCTGCAGATCGTTTACGGCCGCAGCCAGACCGCGTTCTCCGAGGGCGGCCTGCCCGTGGGCGCCTCCCTCGACGACCTCGGCAAGGGCCTTCGCTCTCAGGTCGGCACCATGTTCGGCACCAAGGCCAAGGGCGCTCGTTACCTCGAGCTCGCTCAGGGCTACGTCACCCGCATGGCTCTCAACGACAAGAACGAGATCATCGCATTCGAGTTCCTGAACCTCGGCAAGTTCACCGACGCCGTCAAGGCCGGCAAGACCCCCGAGGAGGCCATCGCTGGCGCTATGGGCCACTATGGTCAGTGGGAAAACGCTGCCAAGTACATCGACCCGCGCACCGACGAGGAGACTCACTCCGTCGCCAGTGTGTTCCCGGTTCACGAGTAGAAAGGGAGGGAAATAACTATGACTGTTACGTTCGAAGGTTACGAGCGCCGCGCTGACAAGATCAACAAGTGCCTCGCCGACAACGGCATCGCCTCCCTCGAGGAAGCTCTGCAGATCTGCACCGACAAGGGCTTCAACCCGCGTGAGATCGTCAACAACACCCAGTCCATCGCCTTCCAGAACGCCGAGTGGGCCTACACCCTCGGTTGCGCTCTCGCTGTCAAGCGTGGCGCCAAGTCCGCTTCTGAGGCTGCCGCCATCATCGGCGAGGGCATCCAGGCCTTCACCGTTCCCGGCTCCGTCGCCGAGGACCGTAAGGTCGGTCTGGGCCACGGCAACCTGGGCGCTATGCTGCTCTCCGACGACACCGAGTGCTTCGCCTTCCTGGCTGGCCACGAGTCCTTCGCTGCCGCTGAGGGCGCCATCGGCCTGGCTCTGAACGCCAACAAGGCTCGTAAGAAGCCGCTGCGCGTTATCCTGAACGGTCTGGGCAAGGACGCCGCCCAGATCATCGCCCGCATCAACGGCTTCACCTATGTGAAGACCCAGTTCGACTACTACACGGGCGAGCTCAAGGTCGTCGAGACCATCCCCTACTCCGATGGTCCCCGCGCTGCCGTTAACTGCTACGGCTCCGACGACGTCCGTGAGGGCGTTGCCATCATGTGGCACGAGAACGTCGATATCTCGATCACCGGTAACTCCACCAACCCCACGCGCTTCCAGCACCCCGTCGCTGGCACCTACAAGAAGGAGCGCATCGAGGCTGGCAAGAAGTACTTCTCCGTCGCTTCTGGTGGCGGCACTGGCCGTACCCTGCACCCGGACAACATGGGCGCCGGCCCTGCCTCTTACGGCATGACCGACACCATGGGCCGTATGCACTCCGACGCCCAGTTCGCCGGTTCTTCCTCCGTGCCTGCGCACGTTGACATGATGGGTCTCATCGGCATGGGCAATAACCCCATGGTCGGTGCCACCGTCGCCTGCGCTGTCGCCGTCGAGGAGGCCCTCAAGGCCTAATCGCGCCCGCGCGATGCTCATATAGTTGAGCTTTAGAGCCGCTACCCACCCGGGTAGCGGCTCTTTTTTCTTCCAGAGGGGTAGCTAATTTGGGACGGGGCTATTTTAGCTACCCCGTCGCAAGACCATCTACTACCGATATATCAGCTGGAGGGGAATATGAGTTGCAGCGAGACGGAACCATCACGCGCCCATGACGCCCACCTGCCATATTTGCCCTTTACCGATTTGCCGAGTCTTTGCGGCCCCATTGCCGATCACCCATGCGACAATGCGCCGGACGAGAAAGGAATCCGATGGAATCGACTGATGTACTGGTAATTGGATCTGGCATTGCGGGCCTTTGTGCCGCTATCGAAGCGGCGAGCGCGGGCGCGACCGTTGCCGTCGCAAGCGCCGGCAAGACCATGAGCGGATCGAGCTTCTTCCCGGGCACCTGGGGCCTTGGTCTTATTGGCCCCGTCGACGAAGACGACGAACAGGACCTCATCAACTCCATCCAGACCGTTGGTGGCGGCGTCGCCGACCCTACGCTCGTCCAGACGTTCGTCCACGGCATTCCCCAGGCAATTGAATGGCTCGAGCAAGACCTAGGCGTTGAGCTCCAGCGTCCGCAAAGCGCTGAGAGCGCTCAGCAAAAGCAGTTTATCCCCTGCTTTGACCACAAGACGCGCATGTGGCGCGGCCTCACCCGCAAGCCCCTTGAGGACGCGTGTACGGCCCGGATCGAGTCGCTCGGCATTCGCCTGCTCCCCCGCTATGAGCTTATCGACCTTGTTGAGGACACAGCCGGGAAGATTACCGGCGCCGTACTCTACGACCGCGCAAGCGAGCATCTCGTGCCTATCGCAGCCAAGGCCATTATCATCGCTGCGGGCGGCACGGGCGGCCTATTCGAACGCAGCCTCACTTCCGCCGACGTGCTCAGCTCATCACAGGGAATCGCGCTGGCGCACGGTGCGTCCCTTACTAATATAGAGTTCATGCAGATGATGCCCGGCTTCATTGAACCTAAGCGCAACCTTGTCTTTAACGAGAAGACCTGGCGTTACGTACATGTAGACCAGCCGGTCGATATTGCCGACGGCAAGCTGGACGGTCTGCTTGAGCAGCGCTCCGGATATGGCCCTTTCACCTCGCGCTTAGCCTCCCGCGCCATCGACCTCGTCATAGATCAGGCAGGTGCAGAGGGCTTGGCGCTCCACTACGACTTCCCCCGCGAGGACGTCCCCGAGTTTGTACAGACCTTTGCCACCTGGCTACAAGACGAGCACGGTATCGCGCCGAGCGACGAGATGCGCGTGGCGATGTATGCCCACGCCGCCAACGGCGGCATCAGGATCGACAAAACCGCGTACACGGGCGTTGAGGGCCTCTACGCCTGTGGCGAGGCAACAGGCGGCATGCACGGCGCCGATCGCATTGGTGGCCTGTCAAGCGCCAACGGCATCGTGTTTGGGCGGATCGCGGGCGCATCGGCAGCCCAAGCAGCACAGAATGCACTTGAGGAGGCCCCTAAGGCGGATATCGCCCTCCCCCAGTACGGCATTGCCACAACAGACGCCGAACACCTGACACGCAGCCTTAAGCACACGATGAGTACCTATTGCATGATCAACCGCACCGAGACGGGCCTCTCCACAGCACTGCAGGAGATTGAGAGCCTGGAGACGGAAGCAATGACTCTGAGCATGCGAAACGCTCATGACAGCCAAGTCGCAGCCCTTGCCCGCCTAGAATCGCAGATTCAGCTAGCAAAAGAAATAGTCAAAGCCATACGCAACCGAACCGAAAGTCTCGGTTCCCATTATCGAGCGGACTAAGTCGAACACCCATCTAAAACAGAGCACAGCTAATCGATATCTATAGACCCCGTGAGCTCAAAGTGTCACGGGGCCCATTCGTGTCCGCACGGCAGCATATCCTTATTCTGAATACGGAGCGGCTAAGCCCCGCATAGACAATAGACCAGCGAGGAGGAGATATGGATGGTAGAGATATCGAGAAGTGGCGTGTCGAACTTGATAGCTACGCCAATGTGGAAAACGGCGTTGAGTATTGGCTCGCACGCGATTTAATGGAACCCCTCGAATACGCCCAATGGCGCAATTTTGAAACTGCAATTAAGAGGGCAATGGCATCGTGTGAAGTCAATGAAATGCCTGTTGCTTCCTATTTTGTTGAAACCAGCAAAATAGTACCTACAGGAATAGGACAAAAAGCAGTCAAAGACTATAAGTTAACGCGCTACGCATGCTATTTAATCGCCCAAAACGGAGACCCAAACAAGCCGGAAGTCGCGCTCGCACAGGCGTACTTCGACATGCAGACGCGCCGGTTTTACCGATCCCCAGGGTAGACTCGATCTGTGAAAGGGGCTGTGTCCTTTCGGGTTCGACCCCGTGCGAGGTTAATAGAAAAGACGGCCAACCGAAGTTGAGCGTCTTAACGTACTTTGGTGGGCCGTCAGGGGGTCAGCCTGCTGCGCAGGCGGCCGCTGCGGCGCTTTGCGCCTTGCGCGCTGCGCTGGTAAATGCTCATGCATTTCCTCAGCTTCGCGCCCCGACGGGCTCGACCCCATGCGAGGTTAATAAAAAAGACGGCCAACTTTCGTTGACCGTCTTAACTTACTTTGGGTGGGCCGTCAGGGGGTCGAACCCTGGACCTTGGGATTAAGAGTCTTGAACGTGACGTTTTGACGCGTGCCGCATCTGCAAAGACGCAGGTACCGATGTTCTCTCTAGCTCCGTATGCACTGAAACTGCATTGGAGAACGGTTATTAACGGATATATGGCTATGCATAAACCCCTTCCCGGCAACACCGGGAAGGGGTTTATGCTGTCTATGATTGGTTAACGCTCACGATGCAGAATGCGACGGTCGTGACAACGCCGCCGAACAATGCCCCGAAGACGAACGCCAGCGCGATCATCGACGCGTTCCGTTCGAGACGTAACATTGCAGGCGATCGAGAGCATGGCCATAGATGCCAGCGTAGTCATCTCCACCGTACGTAGTGCCGTCATCGCAGACCTCATCATGGTAATCAGGGTGAGCGACATCCTGGCTGCGGTAGTAGACCTGCTTATACTCACCGGATGTTGTGATGTAGTACATCTTCACACCGTCGATTGTCTGCCCCCACAAGCCCGCCATACCATTGACGGAATCACCGTAATTGGCGGTCTGGACGTAATCGAGCCAGCCGCTCTCCTTGGTGTGGACACGGTACATGAGGGTGCCAGAATCCACCCAGGCGATGAGCATGTCGTGCGATCCATAGGGTACGCCGGCGAAGCCCTCGCTGGTGCTGTCGTCGAAGTTGGTCACGACTTCGTTCCAGCCGCCGCCGCGATTGTGCAACGCATAGTGGATGTTGACGGACGCGCCGGTAGACTTGGGGAACTTGGTGCGGCTGGCGGACGTCGCCGGGGCGTACGTGCCGCCGTTGCCGTTGGTCGGTGCGATGGGCGCGACATAACCGCTGCCCAAATAAGATGCGACCGCCTGTTTGAACTCCCACCACGACTTGCCGTAGGCCTGGAAATACCCATTCGGGTCGGTATGGTCAGATCCACCCCAGCGCTGAGCCGCCTCGTAGTGGGAAAGCAGGCGCGACGTGTCCCAGCCGTGCGCTCGAAGCTCGTCACCGGTCCATTTCACAGCCTCGGCCCACTGGTTTGCAAAATCTGTCGCGTTGGTGGCGTGTGCTAGCTCGATGCCGATCGTGTACGGGTTTCCGTAACCGACGTGCCAGCACAATCGATTCTCCGCGACCGTGTTGTACACTACGCTGCCGTCGAGCTCCATAACATGATGCACAGCATAGGTGTCATTGCCGCTCCAGTAGCTCACGTGGTTGCGGGCGCTGGCGCCCGGGTTAGCGGTCTCGTGAATTACAAGATAACTCGCATTGAGCCATCCATGTCCATTGCTGACGTAGCTATCAACATTCTGGTAAGCCTCGGCTCCGCACGGGGCGGCGAGAGCCGCGACGAGCGCGAGGACGACGGCGAATGCGCTACGGAGCGGCAGCTTGCGCTTGGGCTCGGCGTTAGTCTCCGTCATGCTCGCCTCCCACCTTGAGTCGCGCGGCGTCCACGGCCTGCTCGGCCGCGGCGTAGATGGCAGCGCTCGCGACCCCGCAAACGGTGCCGATGGCCACGACCGCCTGGTTGTCAGTCGCAAGTCCGGCAACGCTCGCCGCGACGGACCCGAGGAATGCCGCAGTGCACAGCCAGAACTTTCTGCTGGTCAGCTTGCGAACGATCTCGTCTTTGGTCATTTATTCCTCCCTTGATCCAATACGGGCTGCCTCATCGCGTCCTCATAGAGACGCGTACCGGTGCCGTTACCACCTAGCCCGTGGTAGGCGGCATACACACTCTCGAGATGCCGGCGCTCCTCGACGGTCAATCCGCCCTGTGCCATCGCGCGCTCGTGGATGCGCTGTAGCTCGGCCCACAGAAGCGCCCGCATCCCTGCCTTAAGCGCCTCGCTGGCCTCGCGCTCGTGCTCTGCCCGCTCCGACGCCTTTCGGCCCTGGGCCTTGACGGTCGCGACGCCCGCCGCGACCAGTGACGACACCAGACACGAAACGGCGGCAGTCACGACGATCTGCGCCAGTGATGCCACGCTTACCCTCCTTTCTTCCGCTATTTGCCGCTGATTTCAGGGCTACGAGCCTTGTCGAATCCCCTGAAAATCCCAGACGCTTCGGCACGGCGTACCATGCAATGCGTCTGGGATTTTTAGGAGATTGGATGATCGAAATGCTGTTCAAAGATGCCGCCGCCGAGTACATGGCCGACAAGCGAAAGCGCTTGCGCGCCACCACCCTCGAGGGTTACGAGAGCGCGATACGCTGCCACCTCATCTCCCAATGGGGCGATCGCGAGATAGATTCGATTACTTTCGAGCAGGTCCAGGAATGGATCGATGAGTTCGACCATGCAGGCGCGGCGGAAAAGGCGTACAAAACGTTCCGCCAGATCTACCGCTGGATACTGAGGCGTCATCAGCTCAGGATTTGGGATGTGACCCAGGGTGTGGAGCTGCCGCAGAAACCAACCGCGCGCCGCCCTACGTTGACGGCCGAACAGGAGCGAACGACCCTTAAGGCGATCGTCGGGCAGCCTTTCGAGCCGGCGGTGCTCTTGGGCGCCACGCTCGGCCTGCGGCGCTGCGAGGCGTGTGCCGTCCGCATCGAGGATATCGATTGGAGGAGCGGCTGGGTTCACGTCCGGCGCGGGCTGCATGTCGTAAAGGGCGAGGTCATCGAGACCGGGTGCAAAACCAAGCTGTCAGACAGGCGACTCAAGCTGCCGCGCTTTGCCCTCGAGAGACTCCGCGCCATCAGGGGCGCGCGCAGGTCCGGCAGGCTTTGCCAGCTGGATCCGAACACCGTGGCCAGGAGGTTCGCCTCATATTGCAAACGGCACGAACTCCCCCACGTCCCCATGACGTGCCTGAGGCACAGCTGGGCAACGATATCGCTGGAGAGCGGCGCGGCGATCGAAGATATCGCCGTCGCCCTAGGCCACACGACCGTCAATACAGCGATGTCGCACTACTTGCAGTCATTCCGAACAGTAGTAGCCCGAGCCAGCGACATGTACGCAACAGCCATGGAACGGTGATTCCGTATCCCTGGAATGGTGGGGCACGTCAGTATCTTTCAATCTTGAGACGGCAAAGACGTTCGCAATCGTAGCGATCGGAGCTGTTGATACTCCGCTGAAAGGCCCATTCATGGTTTGGTTCAGTTCGGCAAAACCAAGCAGTACGGCTCTACCGGACGGTGTGACTGTCTCCAATGACGGCAGAAATGTCACCGTGTCTTACCGCAGCGAAGTGACATTCGTAGTGCAGAAATACGTCTGCTAGTTTTCCGTATGCCAGAAGAAAACTATCTGGTACTGTGACAAGGCTTCTGTCGATATGGCCGACAAGTCCGTAGTAGTCTGCCTATGCTCCGTAGGCGCGGAAACGCCAACCCAGATGTTCTTCATCTGGCGTTCAAGCAGCAACGTCATTTCAACCTCGCAGTTGCCTGATGGCATGACGTGCACTGTTTCCGACATGACCGTTGACTTTACGTACACCGCGCAACAGACGTGGGTGTTCTTGACGGTATAGTTTTCCGTATCCCCATTTTCGGGAAACATCATTACCTCAGTCATTTCAAGTGTCGACAACGATAACGTGATGCAGATTAGGTTCACCGCAAGCGATGGGAAAATGTACGGTTTCTCAGTACTCAGCGACGGCATTCAGCTTTGGAACTTCACCGATTCCATAATCGTCTGGAAAATCGCCAAGTAGCATTCCGTATCCCGGAAGACGAGGATGGGAGCCGGTCTTGTGGACGCGGTGGCGAACGCCAATCCATCGTCCTCGATGCCTGTGCAGCTTGAGGTCGAATCTTCGATGGGGAGATATATCCTCATCGCTTCGACCGCATCCATCGGCCTATATTCGTCCGACGAGAATAAGTTCGTGTGGCGCATCAACGTACTAACCGTCTCAAGCGACCCCTCGATGCCAAACGGCGAGCTCAACTGAGTTCAGGGTCTGCCTGGTCGGACGATGCGTTCATCGGCGTCAGCGTCACTTTTGCAACATACTTTCCTCCACGCATGATGAATAGCTCATTATCCGACCAGCACAACCCTCGTCTGTCCGCATCATCTTCGCCTTTCCCGATGACGAACCAAGCCCTGGCAGAATAACTCGCCTCCTGTATATTCCCGAGCCTTTGGGATACGGAAAACTATTTCAGGTTTGTAATCAAAAACTTGACGACATACGTATACCAACCATCGCCTTGCACGGTAATCGTATCGCCGCTAAGTGAGACGTTGCCGTGCAGTGACTGCACATATGGATTTCCCTCTAAGACACGAATCATCGCATCGGAAAACGCCGCCGTTTCGGAAAACATGGACGCGCCGATTATGTAGTAAAGTCCATCGTCCCACCCAGATACGGTAAACGTGGCGTTGCTTGATTCATCGGCTTTTGCAATGAATTCCCTCTGGCATACGGAAAACTATGTCTGGTCGCAGGAAAACTTTTTCCATTTGATCCATGAACTTCCCCAAGTAAAACGAACGTAAAAGGTTTCCCCGTTTGACGGAACGTATATTTGATAACCGATTCCATTGTTGACGATCGCTGAGAAGAGAAAACCGTAGCCGTAAGCACCATCGGGCGCGTGCACGTCACTCGGTATGGTGTTTCCGTAATTCACTATCGCTACTTGCGTTTTTATGTTGTCCCAATCTACGTCAGCTGTTCCGATGTATCCACCGAACGTCAGGGGCGCACGGGATACGGAATCCCCGAGGGTCTTGATGCTGTCCGCGGCATCGGAGATTCCCTGCTCGATGTGGTTGAGTCGCGCGGCGGTGATCGCCGTGACGCCGTCCTGCCAAAGCGTCTTGGCGTAGCTGAAGATACCTGCCATGTTCTTTCCTCTCTAAGCGATTCTGTGGTCGTCGAAAAGCGTCCATGCGCCGGGGATGTCGACCACGGTCCTGTTTCCCGGGACGGTCTGCTCGCCGGGGAAGATCGCGTTGCCCGTCTTGCCGGCGTCCCATCGCGCAAGCGCGTCGACCGACTTCTTCGACTCGTTGACCTTCACCCAGAGCATCCCGTCGACGCGCTTCGCGCGCTCGGGCTCCGCCTGCTGGATGTAGTACGGCTTCGCCGCCGCTGCGGCGGCGTTGGCGCGCGCGGCGGCCTCGTCGGCGGCGGCCTTGGACTGGCGCGCCTGGTCGGTCGCCGATTTCGCGAGCGCCGTCTGCTCGTCGCACGCCTTCTTTGATGCCGAGAAGCCCGACTGCCTCTGCGCCTCTTTCGCGGCGCGCGTCTCCTCGGCATCCTCGCGCGCCTTCTCGTTGGCCTCGATGGCGGCCTTGGCGGCGTTCGCGGACTCGGCGGCCGCATGGGCGGCGATTCGGCTCGCCTCGAGCTCGGCCTCGTTCTCATAGCGGAAGGTGTAGTCGGCGGACGTTCCGTCGTCCCCGGTGACGGTGAGGCCGTCGATATAGCCGCCGTCGGCCACCTTGATCTCGTACGTCGCGTCCCCCGTGCTGTCAGACATTGGCGGGAGCTCCTTTCTCGATAACGTTCCTATGCGAGTACCCCGATCGCCGTCCACACGGGCGGCGACCCGATGAGGACGACCCTCTGCCCGACCTTGGCGGCCGCACATGACGTCGTCATGTGGACCCCCTCGGCCACGCCGCCGCGAACGAGCACCGAGAGCGTGCCGCCCGACACCGCCGTGACGTAGCCGTAGGCGATCTGGGCCGTGGGCCTGTCCGGCGGCGAGATGGACTCAAGCAGGTCGGAAGCCATGCTCATGCGGCGCTCCTCTCGAACTTGCGGGCCTCGATATTCATCGGGCACCCATCCTTGAAACTAATCGCCTGCGTCCTGATGCAGGCATGGTCGACATCGAGGCCCGCCGCCGGCAGTCGAAGGTTACCTGCGTCGTAGACCGACACCTGGTCGTATATGCAGGTGCAGTTCACCCTCTGGATGACGGACCTGCTGTCGTTGAGCAGGGTCGCGGCCTTTGCGTCCGCCGCCTCCTGGATGGCGTCCTGCGGCCAGGGCGTCGCCACGGCACCCTCCTCGACCTTGTCGGCGACCACCACGGCCTCGCCACCCGCCTCGAGGTACACGTAGCCCGCCGAGACGTCGCTGTAGTTGTCCGCGGGAGTCTCGGTGGCGACGAGTCGCTGCCACTCGCCCGTGAGCGTCGCGTAGTGCAGGGGCGGGCCGGCCGACAGGGACGGCACCCACCAAGCCTGCAGGCTCACGCGGGCGCCCTTCGTTCCCTTGATCCACAGGCTCTGTGTGACCGGTACGCCCTCTTTGAGCGACCCGACCCTGTCCTGGCAGAAGCCGATGCGCCCGCCGTCGCTCGCGACCTTGAGGCCGAAGAAAACGGCAGTCTGCGGGGAGTCCGGCACGTACACGGTGGAGATGGAGCCGTGACTGTCGCTCTGCCGGTAGGTCCCGCTCTCCTTGGTCCCCGAGCCGACCTGCATCCCCGCGGCGCCAGAGAGGATGTTGGAATCCTCCGTGACACTCGTGGGCAGGTCGGACAGGTCGTAGCGGGCGGTCTCGCGGCGCCCCGTGCTCACGGTGGAGTACAGGCTGTCCGGGTCGTCATCGACCGCCGTGCCGCGCACCGAGATGTCCTGGGACGAGTAGTCGACGTGGATGACGTTGGCCACGCCGAAGGTGTCGTGCTCGCGGTCGAGCTTGAGCGTCATGCGGCAGTCGGGGCCCTCGACGTAGTCGAAGGAGATCGGCCTCTGGTCCGGCTCCACATAGCGGCGGAACAGCACGCGGCCGTACGGGTCGGTGTGCGCCGCGAGGAAGCCGGCGGCCTCGAGCAGGCGGTTGACGGCGGCCAGCTTGGAGTCCGTGCGGTCATCGTCGGACGATGTCGTCGAGATGCCGAGCACCCACGTCGACGTGAGCGCGGCGTCGCTCTCGTCCGCGACGACTTCGAGGCCGCAGCCCTCGGCGATCTTTTTGGCGGCGTCGACCATGTTGGTTCCGGCGGGGATGACGTACGGTCCGTCGAAGTCGTCCTGGGCGAGCGCCCTGAGTCTGCCGTAGATATCGGCGCTGCCGGTGGTGACGGCGCCGTCGGCGCTCACCTTCGGCGTCGAGACGTAGAAGGTCCCCAGCGCCTCGGTGCGGCTCTCGCCCGTCCAAGGGGACGAGGCCTCGAGGTACACGCGCAGGAGGTCGGTCCCCATGTCGAGAGTTCCGACGTAGTCGACGCTCCCCTGCTCGAAGATCGCGGTGTCCTGGTTGCGTTCCACGCTTCCGCCGGTTATGTTGGCGAGCTCGGTGCCCTCCAGCCCCGTCGCGAGGTCGACCCGCACGAAGCGGTACTCGGCCGAGAAGGGCTCGAGCCAGAAGCTGTCCCTAGGCATTGGGCTCCCTCCAGACCTCGCGCTTGGTCGCGAGGCTCACCTTGTACCAGTCTGGAGACGACCGCGTGATGGTCGGCGTCAGCTGCACGAAGGCGCGGTCGCCGTCGTGTGTGCGCGCCCAGCAGTGGGAATAGTCGCGGAGCAGCTCCGCTACGCGTCCGATCTCGCCCGCAGGCACGGCGAAATCCCAGCTCTCCGAGACATCCAGCTTGTTGGACGAGAAGCCCATCGGCAGCCCGCCCGCGGAGCCGAAGAAGTGGAACTGGGTGACCCCGTGGTCGTACCCGCGCGAGTATCCCGGCGGCCCGCCCGCCCCGACGGTGCCGGCGACGACCGAGGTCGCGCCCGCGTCGAAGTTGAAGGCGTAGCCGCGGCAGCGGCACGATGTCACGACCTCGGTCGTGGATACCGTGCCGCTCGCGGCGTGCCCGACAGCGATGTAGGTGAACGGCATGTTGAGCGGCGGCAGCCGGTCGATGACGCTCTGCCCCTGCTTGAGGCCCGTCGCGAGCGTCCTGCGCGAGCCGTCCGGCAGGACGCGCATGAGGTCGAAGGACTGGCACGGCGGAAGGCTGTGAAGCAGGAGCTTCGTCCCCTTGACCGAGGCTCCCCCGTTGAGCCTGATGGTTCCGCGTCCCGTTCTCGACATGGGTCCGCGGAGCTTGTGGCCGCTGACCGCGTACTCCGAGACGCCGTCGCGCACGGTGACGGTCGCGGCGTAGTCGTCCGAGTAGTCGATCCCGACGATCGGGGTGGCGGGGACGAGCCAGTCGGTCGATACGGTCCTGGTGAAGCTCGCCGAGAGTCCCGAGCCGCCGCGGACGGTCAGCTCGAGGGTATATGTCGTCTTGTTGCTCAACCCCGTCTGCACGGAGTGCGAGCGCGCGGACGCGCCCACGTTGACGTCCAGCACCGTGCCCGACGGGGACGTCATCTTGAGGCGCTGGGACGCGACCCCGGTCTCGTCGGCGACATCCCACGCGATGGGCAGAGGGAGCTCGACGACCGTGTCGCCGTCCTGCGCCGGCGCGGTGAAGAAGGCCTGCGGCGGGTCAGCCACCGTGAACGACGCATACGAGCTCCACGCGCCCCATGACGGGTCGACGCCCTTCGTGCGAATGCGCAGGCGGTAGGAGCCCTTCGCGGGCAGGCTCAGCGACGTCGTCGACGCGGCGCCGGCGATGTCATGCGGGACGGTCTTGCCGTCCGGACCGACCAACTCTATCTGCGCCGCGATCTGGGCCGTCCCGTCGGGGTGGTTTCGCGTCCAGGAGACGCGCGCCGTGGACCCTGTCGGGTAGGCGGGTTCGACCCCGGAGACGGACGGCGCGTACGGCGGGCAGATCGTAGCCACGGCGTTGGACGCCGTCCACGCCGAGCAGATGGTGTCTCCGGCGCCCGCCACGGGCTTGTCGCGGTAGGTGCAGACCTCGTATACGACCCTCTCTCCGGCCACGGCGGCCGGGTCGGTCATGGACCAGACGCCCGGCTCCTGCTTGTCGGCGGCGAGGCTGCGGGAGATGTAGGTCTTCCCGCCGTCCGAGGTCGCGCGGACCTTGAAGCCGCTTATCCACCACGGGATGTCGGGGCCCCGCACGACCAGCGAGACCTCGCCGTCGCCGGATCGCGCGAGCGAGACGGATGCCGGGGGCGCGGGGGTCTTGAAGATTCGGACCTTGTTCGACATTTCGGAGGTGCCGCCGCGCCAGCGCGCCCTGACGTCGTAGTCGTAGAAGTGGTTGGCGCTCGTCGTCATGTCGCGCCAGTTGGAGATCGTCGCCTGGTTATAGGGGTTCTCGGTCGGCCCGTCATCCGTATGGCGGTAGACGTTGATGCCGTCGTAGTACTTGCGCGCGCCGTCGTCCGGGTGGTTGACCCACTCGAGGGCTGTCGTCCCATCGGTCGACTCCGTGACGATGAGGTCGGTCGGCGCGTCTGGCTTGTAGGCGGGGACCTTGGGGATACCGGCGTTCTCACCGCACGAGGTAGTCGCAGTGACTCCGCCGTACCCGTTGACAGTCTCGCTGGACGTCCAGGCGGAGCACCAGACGCTGTAGTCGTCATCATTACGCGCGGCGTCTGTGTAGCCGCTCAGTTTGACCGCCTGCTTGTAGTTCTGGACCGTCACGCCCGCGCCGCTGGCGCGCTCCACGCCGCCCACCGACACATGGAGGCGGACGCCCCACATGTTCCACGGGCCGAAGTCGACTGAGGCGCTCCAGTGGATGCGCGCGGTCGAGTCGCTGATGTTCTCGACCCAGGTCGAAAGGGAGACCCCGTAGTACTTTACGCCGTTTCGCTTTGTCTCTGCGTAAGCCATGCCCTACCCCCTCCTTGACCTGGACGAGCGCTTGACCTCGGCGACGAACTCCTTGAGGGCGCGGGCGATGCGCTCGTCGACCTCGAGGAGGGAGCCGTCGATGCTGATGTAGTAGGTGTCTCCTCGCTCGACGATGCCGAGCCCGGCGGGGGCGGCCGCGCCGAGCG
>NZ_QSKJ01000029.1:0-1062 GCF_003469895.1 Collinsella sp. AM28-11LB | reverse complement strand
ATGAAGGAGACCGAGAAGATCGAGATCATGCACTTCGACCAGGAGGGCTACCTCGAGGACGGCAGGAACGTCTACGAGGCGGGCAAGAAGATGACCGCGCTGGCCGACCGCGTGCACGAGGAGGGCTACGACGCCGTCTTCCTGATGGGCGTCGGCGGCACCTGGGACGAGTTCATGCAGCTCGAGTACCTCATGAACAAGTTCGGCGACCGCGACCTCGAGGTCTACCTGATCCACGCCGCCGAGTGGAACGTCATGGGCCACAAGCGCATGACCGACAAGTCCGTCGTGCTGACCGCCTCCGAGTCCGGCACCACCCCCGAGGTGCTCGAGGCCATCGGCAAGATGAAGGAGATGGGCGTGCGCGTCTACGCCATGACCAACCCCGAGGGCAAGATCGGCCGGGCCGTGGGCGCCGAGAACTGCGTCATGATGGCCTCCGACCACGGCGCCGGCGGCTGCGAGAAGGGCTACTACCTCGCCGACTGCTTCGGCCTGCGCCTGCTCAACCGCCGCGGCTGCTTCCCCAAGTTCGACCTGTTCATCGAGCAGACGAAGGACGTCTGGAAGGACATGCTCGACATCCGCAAGCGCTTCGAGCCGCGCGCCGAGGAGCTCGCGAAGAAGTACGCGCTGGCCGACTACACCATGTTCATCGGCTCGGGCGCGCTGTGGGGCGAGACCATCCTGTACTCCATGTGCCTGCTCGAGGAGATGCAGTGGAAGCGCATCCGCCACATCACCTCGCACGACTTCTTCCACGGCACGCTCGAGCTGCTCGAGCCCGGCGTCCCGGTGTTCCTGTTCATGGGCGAGGACGAGTGCCGCGCCCTCGACGAGCGCGTCCGCGCCTTCCTCACCAGCGGCGTGACCGGCGACGAGGACTACGTCATCATCGACACCGCCGAGTACGCGATCCCGGGCCTGGACGACGACTTCCGCGTCATCGTGTCCCCCTGGATCCTGTCCGTGCTGACCACCGACCGCCTCTCGCGCAACTACGAGCTGGTCACCAAGCACAACCTCAAGTACCGCCGCTACTACCACCAGTTCGACTACTAA
>NZ_QSKJ01000028.1:0-1267 GCF_003469895.1 Collinsella sp. AM28-11LB | reverse complement strand
CTTAGAGGTCCTCGCGCCAGAAGGGCATGCTCATGCAGCGCGGGCCGCCACGGCCGCGGGAGAGCTCGGCGGAGGGCACGACGAGAAGGTCCAGGCCCTCCTTGTACAGCACGTCGTTGGTGACGGTGTTGCGGGCGTAGACGCAGATCTTGCCGGGCTCGACGCACAGGGTGTTGGAGCCGTCGTTCCACTGCTCGCGGGAGGCCGCGATCGGGTCGCCGCCGCCGCAGGGGATCAGCTTGACCTGGTCGACGCCGGTGGCGTCCTCCAGGACGTGCTCGAGGGTGTCCTCGATCAGGCGGATGTTGACCTCGCCCGGGTTCTTGCCGGCGGTCAGCTCGTAGACGCGCAGGGTGCCCATGATGGCGGGGTGGATCGTGAACTTATCGACGTCGATCTGGGTGAAGACCGTGTCGAGGTGCATGAAGGCGCGCGAGACCGGGATGTCGAAGGCCAGGATGCGCTCGACCTTGGAGTCGGAGTTCCAGAAGATGTTCTGGGCCATGACGTCGATGGCGGCCGCCTGGGTGCGCTGGGAGATGCCGACGGCGAGGGTCTTCTCGTTGATGTTCAGCACGTCGCCGCCCTCGGTGTGGAACTGGCAGTCGCGGCGGAAGTACAGGGAGACGTCCTTGTAGTCGGGGTGGTACTTGAAGACGTACTTGCCGTACAGGGTCTCGCGGTTGCGGGTGACCGAGTACATGCGGTTGAGGTTGACGCCCTCGCCGACGACCGCGAACGGGTCGCGGGTGAAGTAGAGGTTGGGCATCGGGTCGATGATCAGGTCGGACTCGGACTCGGAGTTGACCAGGGAGTCGAGGGTCGTGGACGCCGTGAGGGGCATGTCGATCTCGGCCTTGGTCATGCCGGCCATGGTCTTCTTGACGAACTCGAGGTTGTCCTCGATGGAGTCCAGCTTCTCGCGGACGATCTGCGGCATGCGCTGGCCGCGGATGCCCGCCTCGGCGATGTACTGGTCGGTGAACTCGGCGCGGGCGCCGGGGACCTGGTCGAACACCTCTGCGACGAGGTTCTCGAGGTAGAGCACCTCCACGCCCTGGTCCCTCAGGATCTGGGCGAAGGTGTCGTGCTCCTGCTGCGCGACCTCAAGGAACGGGACGTCGTCGAACAGGAGTCGCTCGAGCTCGTCGGGCGGCAGGTTGAGGAGCTCGTCGCCGGGACGGTGCAGGCAGACCTTCCTGAGCTTGCCGATCTCGGAAGGCACGTGCAGACCTTTCGTCATGGCCTCCTACCTTTCTTTCGGGCC
>NZ_QSKJ01000027.1:0-1376 GCF_003469895.1 Collinsella sp. AM28-11LB | reverse complement strand
GCCTAGGCTAGCCCCTTGTCACACAAACTACCGAAGCCTCTAAAAAAGCCGATAACACATAGGTTTTTTGACCTAATGCGTTATCGGCTCTGCGTCTATGCGTCTGGCACTTTTAATCATTTTTTTTGAATTTATTATATGTGTTAGCTAACTGTCCACAAGCCGCGTTAATCTCTCTGCCATGAGAAACTCTTATAGTAACTTCAAGTCCTGCTTGCTCTAATTGATGTTTGAATGCAACTATTTCCCGTTTCTGTGGTGCTTTAATTCTTGAATTGCTTGTTGGGTTGTATTGTAACACGTTAATCATAACTTTTTTGCCCCGAAACCATTTTGCAAGTTGTCTTACATCTGAGGGCCGGTCATTTATACCCGGTAAAAGCAAATACGCAAAGACAATTTTGCGATTATGCCTTTCAGAATAGGATAAGGCTTGCTTAACAACATCTTCAATAGCATATATGCGCATGTGAGGAATAATACGATTTCTTGCAGATTGTGTTGCTGCGTGTAAAGATATTGTCAACTGAATTTTAAGATGTTCCTCGCGCAATTTTTTTAATTGATCGACCGGACCAACTGTTGATATGGTAATGCCGTCGGTTGGAAAGTTGAGCCCATATCTATCTCGGAGAATATGGATTGCTTTTATCAAGTTGTCATAATTGAATAAAGGCTCTCCCATACCCATAAAAACGATACGGTTTACTTTTCGACGCAACAATATAATCTGTTGTACGATTTCTGACGATGTTAGATTACGAACAAAGCCATTTCGCCCGGACTCACAAAAAATACAACCAACAGGACAACCGACTTGTGTGCTCACGCAAACAGTTCCACCATCTCGCCGCTTGATAAAAACCGTTTCAATGTATTTGTTGTCTTTCAGTTCGTAAACATACTTTTCAGTATCACTGCTTTTGCAAATATTTTTTACCAACATTGATAGATTTTTTTTGCGTGGTAATTGCTTATATAATTCTTCATATAAGGCTTTTGCTTCATTCTCGCCAATAACTTCCGACATTTCTTTGTAAGTAAATCCGTATGGATCATTCCGTACTTCCGCAGGCGTATATTTAGGTAAACGTTTCATTTTTATATCCTTTCTTCTAAATAATAAAAGTTTGTTTTTCTGTATTTTTGATTACAATCTCTAATTTTTCTACATCAATGATATGCGTCAATTTGCATTTAGGGCAGAAAAGAGGAAAATCTTTTAATACAGTATTATGAAATACTTGAACTCTCGTCTTTCCGTTACAAATCGGACATTTTATCCAATATTTTTTAAGCATTATATTTCACTCGTCCTTTTTACACAAAAAAATGGGCTCTTCGGTGGTTTCTGTGGGAGAGATTCCGGCATAGGC
>NZ_QSKJ01000026.1:963-1712 GCF_003469895.1 Collinsella sp. AM28-11LB | reverse complement strand
GGCTCTTCGGTGGTTTCTGTGGGAGAGATTCCGGCATAGGCCCAGCTCAGCGGGCGAAAACAACGATCTGGAACTGAAACGGCCCCGGGAGGGGCCGTTTCCGCGTCATCCGCCTATGATTGCTAAGCCAAATTCAGACAACCGAAGAGGTGTGACGCATGAAGAGTCTACTACTTCTCGCCCTCGGTCTGGCCCGCACGGTCGTCCTGGGCGCGCGCATCGAGGCCGAGCGCATCGTCGTGAGCGTCCGGCCCTACAAGCGCGAGCAGCGCCGCTGCCCCGTATGCGGCAGGGCCTGCGACTTCTACGACATGGCGAACCGCGGGGCCCCAGGCTGTGGAGGGCGATGGACCTGGCGCGCTCGGCCTGCTACCTGGAGTACGCGCCCTGCAGGGTGCGCTGCCCGGAGCACGGCGTGCGCACCGAGGCCGTCCCCTGGGCGCGGCACGGGGCGCGCTTCACGCGCGACTTCGAGGACTGGGTGGCGTGGCTGGCGGTCCGCTGCACCGCCTCGGCGGTCTCCGAGCTCGCCCGCGTCGAGTGGCACAGCGTGGGCGGCGTGTGCAGGCGCGTCTACGCCGAGCTGGAGGCCGCGCGCGGCGCCTCGAGGTTCGACGGCGTGCGCCGCATCGGCATCGACGAGACGTCGTACAAGAAGGGCCACAAGTACGTCACGGTGGTCGTCGACCACGACCGCGGCTGCCTCATCTGGGCGCACGAGGGCACCGGCAAGGACGTGCTCAACCTGT
>NZ_QSKJ01000026.1:0-792 GCF_003469895.1 Collinsella sp. AM28-11LB | reverse complement strand
AGAGGCGCGCCATAGAGGTGGTGACCGCCGACGGCGCGAGGTGGATAAGGCAGCTGGTCAAGCGCCGCTGCCCCAACGCGAGGTGGGTCATGGACCCCTTCCACGTGGTCCAGTGGATGAACGACGCGCTCGACGCCGTGCGCTGCGAGGAGTGGAACGCCGCCAGGGCCGCCGCCAGGGCCGCCAGGCCCAGGCCCGAGGGCAAGCGCGGCAGGCCTGCCAAAGGCGAGCTGCCGCCCGAGGAGGTCAGGGCGCTCGAGGAGGAGGCGGCCTCCATCAAGGGCAGCCGCTACGCGCTCGTGAAGAACCCCGAGGACCTCACCGACGGCCAGAGGGCGAGGCTCGAGGCGCTCAAGAAGAGGGCCGGCTCGCGGCTGGTCAGGGCCTGGGAGCTCAAGGAGGACCTGCGGGCCGTCTTCCGGGCAGCCGACGGCTCCGAGGCCGCCGAGCTGCTCGACGACTGGATGCACAGGGCCGCCTACTGCAAGATCGCCAAGGTCGTCGCCGTGGAGAAGAAGGTGCGCCGCCGGCGCGACGACATCATCGCCGCAGTCGAGCTCGGCATCAGCAACGGGCGCGTAGAGGCCATCAACAACAAGATCAAGGTGACGGTGAGGATGGGCTACGGCTTCCGCAACACCGACAACCTCGTGGCCCTGCTCATGCTCAGGTGCGGCGACTGCCAGCCCCAGCTCCCGGGTCGCCCGGTGAAGGCGAGGAAGAAGGGCGTGAAGGGAGCGAAGAGCGTTGCTGCCTAGGCTAGCCCCTTGTCACACAAACTACCGAAGCCTC
>NZ_QSKJ01000025.1:0-1894 GCF_003469895.1 Collinsella sp. AM28-11LB | reverse complement strand
GCGCTGCATGAGCATGCCCTTCTGGCGCGAGGACCTCTAAGGTTTTCAAAGACCCGTACAGGTCTTAATACAAACATCTAGCTGCCATTAGATGTCTCCCAATGGGACGGTGCGGTTCTTTCGCACCGTCCCATTCATGTTTATTGACGCTAAATTAAGATCAGATAAGGTGGCCATGGATATCAAGACAATTGGCGTTGAGGAATGGCTCAACGTTTGGGAGAAGAGTGCTACATGGGATATCGCTCAGTCGACGATCTCGTCGCTGACCATGGGTGAGCTTCGCGCACTTGACGAGCAGGACGGTGCTACGTTCTACGAGAGCCTGGATCGCGAGAAGATGAATTACGGCTGGATCGAGGGTTCGCCGGAGTTTAAGGCCGAAGTCGCCAAGCTGTATCGTCGCGAGGTCAATCCCGATCACATTTTGCAGACTAATGGCTGTACGGGTGCTAACCTCAATGCCATCATGGCTGTTGTCGAGCCCGGCGATCACGTGATTGCCGAGTGGCCTACCTATGCGCCGCTCTATGAGATTCCGCGTACGCTCGGTGCCGAGGTCGAGTATTGGGAGCTTCGCGAGGAGCTTGGCTGGAAGCCCGATATCGAGGAGCTCAAGCGCCTGGTGCGTCCTAATACCAAGCTCATCTGCATCAACAACGCATCGAACCCCATCGGAACGGTGCTCGATGCCGATACACTCGGCCAGATTGCCGAGATCGCCCGCTCGGTGGGCGCCTACGTGCTGTGCGACGAGGTGTATCTGCCGCTCGAGAACACCGAGTCCTTTATATCGATGGCCGACGTGTACGAGAGGGCCATTGTCACCAACTCGGTGTCCAAGACCTATTCGACGCCTGCGGCTCGCGTGGGCTGGGTCGTGGCCGACGAAGAGGTCTCCAACCGCATCCGCACCTATCGTGACTACACCATGATCTGCGGCGGCGTGTTCAACGACGCCCTGGCGACCTACGTGCTCGAGCACAAGGATAAGATCCTTGAGCGCAACCGTAAGATCGTGTTTGGCAACCGTGATATCGCTCAGGCATGGATCGATACACAGAGCCGCGTCTCTTGGACGGCGCCGCAGGGCGTATCCACCTCGTTTATCCAGCTGGATATTCCCGAGGACGATGAGGAGTTCTGCAAGCGCCTGTTGGCCGAGAGGGGAGTGCTGCTGGTTCCCGGCAGCCGCTTTGAGCTTCCCTGCGGCGCGCGTCTGGGCTACTGCGCGAGTGAAGACGTTCTTCGCGAGGGCCTGAGGCTTCTGGGCGAGGCGCTGGCCGAGTTCGATCGGTAGCCCCTTGAGGATTTCGAGGGCCTAAACCTTACTGGGCCCTCGATGTACCGAATGCAGACCCGCTCCCTTTGGGGCGGGTCTGTTTGTCTTTACCGCCGAAAAAGTCAAGTTGTTACAAATAGAGACGCAAAACAGGCGGGGTATCCGAGGGGCCGTATACTGAGCTTCCGGTGAACGGTATCCAACGTCTGGTAAACGGTAGCCTGGTTGCTAAAAATGAATAGGACGAACTTTTTTCTGAATAAAAATCAAAATGGTTGAGACATAGCAAGAATTACGAATTCTATTCATACATTTGCGTGAAATATGCAAATTGAGGGTGGTTTAAGAAAGATTAGTTCCAATTGATTTTCCGGTTAAAAAAGCGTTTAAGCACGTAAATAAACTTTATTAAATCAAAGTTTGCCATGCGTGAAGTATATGTGTATGCCGTTCACCCCCTATAAAAAACCGTTCGGGGGCAAGGTGGAAGTATGGGCTGATTTTGGATATAAATATGTCGTCAGCAATAACGCCTCACACGGAGGGGCGCTAACGAATCGGCCCTGACAAGGGCCCGAAAGAAAGGTAGGAGGCCATGACGAAAGGTCTGCA
>NZ_QSKJ01000024.1:0-2062 GCF_003469895.1 Collinsella sp. AM28-11LB | reverse complement strand
AGGCCGCGAGGCCTCCCCCCTTTTTGCTTTAATGGGCAACATTCCTTATGCAATTAAATCAATTTAATCATCCACCGCTTAATATAGACGTTCACCGTTCTGTGGTCGGTTCTCTGTTCTCAATGGACTAATATTTGCTTTAGCGCACTGACGCGCTTGTCCTGTTTTACACGGGTCGTTTTATTGATTGTGACGGAAGGACTCACATGGCAGATGTTCATGAGCTGCTTGATACTTGGATTGCCAATGTCAAGGACGAGGAGCTCCTCGCTGAGCTCAACACGATGAAGGAGCAGGGTGATGAGGACGCCATCACCGACGCTTTCTTCCAGGATCTCGCCTTCGGTACTGCTGGTCTTCGCGGCACTATCGGTGCAGGCACTAACCGTATGAATATCTATACGGTCGGTCGTGCGACCCAGGGATTCGCTGACTACCTCAATGCGACCTTCGAGCATCCGACGGTCGCCATCGCTCGCGATAGTCGCAATAAAGGTGAGCTGTTCGTTAAGACGACGGCTGCCATTCTTGCAGCAAACGGTGTGACTGCCCTTGTGTATCCCAAGATTTCTCCTGTGCCGACGCTTTCCTGGGCTGTTCGTGATCTTAAGTGTTCCGGTGGCATTTGCATGACCGCTAGTCATAACCCGGCGCCGTATAACGGCTATAAGGCCTATGGCCCCGACGGCTGCCAGATAACCAGCGAGGCCGCCGATGCAATTTCTAAGGCCATCGCCGAGACCGATACGTTCACCGGAGTGAAGTCCATGGACTTCGATGAGGCTCTTGAGCAGGGTCTGGTCAAATGGATCGATGACTCGTGCCTCGAGCGTTATTACGACGCCGTACTCGCGCGCGGCGTTACGAATCTTTCTGCCGAGGAGATTGCCGGCGCACCGCTCAAGCTTGTCTATACGCCGTTGAATGGTACCGGCCTCATTCCCGTTACCACGGTGCTCGAGCGTGCTGGCATCACCGATGTAACGGTTGTTCCCGAGCAGAAGGAGCCTAACGGCGATTTCCCGACCTGCCCGTATCCTAACCCCGAGATCCGTCAGGCCATGCAGAAGGGCATCGACCTGTGCGAGCAGGTTCACCCCGATCTGCTGCTTGCAACAGATCCTGACGCCGACCGTGTTGGCGTTGCCGTTAAGAATGGCGATGACTATCTGCTGCTGACCGGCAATGAGATGGGCGTTCTGCTCCTCGACTATATCTGCAAGACCCGTGCTGCCCGCGGTGAGGACCTCACTAAGAAGGTTGCCGTTACTACTATCGTTTCTTCCGCCATGGTTGACGCTTTGGCCGACGAGTACGGTTTTGAGCTCCGCCGCTGCCTGACGGGCTTCAAGTACATCGGCGACATCATCACTTCTCTTTCCGATGCTGGCGAGGTCGATCGCTTTATCTTCGGTTTCGAGGAGAGCTACGGCTATCTGGCCGGCGACCACGTGCGCGACAAGGACGCCGTGAGCACTTCGCTTCTGATTTGCCAGATGGCGCAGTATTACAAGCTCCAGGGCAAGAACCTCGCCGATGCGATGCACGAGCTGTACGAGAAGTATGGCTACTATCACAACAAGACGATTTCGCTGAGCTATCCGGGCGCTGAGGGTGCGGCAAAGATGGCCGGCATCATGGCTGGTCTGCGCGAGAACCCGCCCGCGGAGCTCGCCGGTTCCAAGATTGAGGCCGTCGTGGATTACAATACCTGCGTGAACGGCCTGCCGAAGGCTAACGTCATTGAGTTCGATCTTGAGGGTGGTAACAAGGGTATTGTTCGTCCTTCCGGCACCGAGCCCAAGATTAAGCTGTACATCTTCGCAAAGGGCGCGGATGCCGCCGAGGCTGATGCAGCACTTGACGCGATTGAGGAGTCCGGTCGCAAACTATTGGCCTAAGGCTTTGAAAGCCTATTTCTATAGATAGACGGAGGAGGGGATCTCGGAAACGAGGTCCCCTCTATATTACTGGTAAATACAGCTGAGAATCCCAAACTGTGTAGGAAATGTGTACGCCCAGATTCCCGCCCCCGGGGCCCATCCGGTCTGGCAATATATCT
>NZ_QSKJ01000023.1:0-2235 GCF_003469895.1 Collinsella sp. AM28-11LB | reverse complement strand
AAGCGCGAGAACGACCTGGTGACATACCGCGAGATCCTCGCCTTCATGAACGGCGAGGCGGACATCGAGCGCGATCCGCGGGTACTCCCCCGCCGCGCGTGGCCGACGAAGCACCGACTGGCGTACGACTTGCTGACCTTCTTCGCCGCAGCCGCCATCGGCGGAGCACTCGGCTTTGCCGTGTGGGGGCTGCTGAACTAGAGGCAGCATCTGCCGAAGTCCGCATCACGCGCGTCAAGAATCAGCGCTTTGGGCGCCAGCGTTGCGCTCGTGATGCGGACTCGAAGGTGCCCGCAGCCGAAGACTTCAAATTGACGGCAAGCACTAGCTTGAGGCCCGCTCCACGCCGGCAATACAGCACCACCCAGCAAAATGCGGGCGGCCCCGGCACACCCGAGGCCGCCCGCTTCATTCAGACGGATGTCTTCGAACGCCTCTACTCCCTATCGCCGCATGCAGCCGCATCATTCTCATCGTCATCGTCGATAACGATAAGGGCGATAGCGGAGCCCAAGCTACCGACGACCCACGGGAGCCAGAACAGGCCGCCGATCCCCTCGGACGCATCCATGGCAGCACCGACGAACAGCCAGATGAGCGCGATGATGGTGGAGGCGAGCATGATCACGACGCAAGCCCTCTTCTTGCGCGCCGCTGTACGGCGATACTTGGGATTGCACGCGCGCAGATACGCCTCGCGGCTCCGGGGATCCAGCTGCGACAGCTCCTCCGCACTCAATTCGACCGTCTCGAGCCACTCCTTGTTGTACTCCGCGACATCCATGCGGCCCCACAGCATGCCCCAGTGGACAATCACCCCAACACCGACGGCGACCAGGACCATCATCAGCGTGTCGCCATATACCTGGACGTTCGCCTCCACCTCAAACAGCGCCGATACGGCGATGCCAAGAAGGATGATCGCGATACCCGAAACGATCGCGATCGAAGCACGACGACGCTCTGCCGCCTTTTGCTCTGCGGTGTAAAAGTCCGCAACATACGGATGGGCTTCCACAAAAGCCGCGTGCTCTATGCCGGATGGAATAAGGAATCCCAAGCCAGCGGCAACGAGCGCGAACAACGCCATGAGGACGATTCCGTCTGAGTGCAGGACCTCATCGGTGAAGACCGCGGCGGCGACCCCCAGGATGATGAGCGCCACACCGAGTGCGACCTTGCGGGCAAATGCGACCATGTGCTCGTCATAGCCGCATACATCCGTGTTGGGACCGACGGGGATCGCGGGCACAAAGGCGGATCCGATGTCGGACAACGAGTTCCGCCCGTGCGGAGCCTCGACGCGGACGACGGCGTTCCCATCGTTTTGCACGCCATCCGCGGCGCTCTGGCTCACGGCCGCGCGGCGCGACACGTCACCCTGCACCAGGTCATCGAGCGAGCACTCGAAGATCTGGCACATTTTGATGAGCTTATCCATCTCCGGGTAGGACTTCTCGGCCTCCCACTTGGTGACGGACTGGCGGGATACCCCAAGCAGCATGGCGAGCTGCTCCTGGGTCATATGGCGCTCGGCGCGCAGATACTGAAGGTTGGTACGGAAGCTCATAGTAGGTCCTCTCGTTGGCTGGGAGCGACCGCTCGGGCGTCATGATCTTGGCTCACGACGACGGCGCGGGCGCGGCATCCCAGCGTTCGGTGCTTTCCTGCCGGCGACTTACACACTACGGTAGCCACATGGCGGAAACCACCAACTTGAGGCTTCATTTTACGCAACCTGCAGGCACCCTATGGTTGCAAACCGCAGGTAGATTGAATGGACGTCAAATTATTAGGAGCTTGCATCACCTGTGAACTCAAACGGTCCCCGCCGATGTTACGACCCGTTGCTTGCGGCAACGGGCCATCTGCGGGCAGCATTGCGGTAACGTGGGAACCGGGCGAGAGAAAGGATCCGCCATGCTGAACGAGAACATCCAGGCCCTCAGGAAATCGAAAGGGCTATCGCAGGAGGAGCTCGCGCTCAAGCTGAACGTGGTGAGGCAGACGGTTTCCAAATGGGAACGCGGGCTCTCGGTGCCCGACGCGGAGATGCTCGTCGCCCTCGGTGAGACGCTCGACGTGCCGGTGAGCAAAGACGAGGCGCGAGGCGATGGGGCTCTCCCAAGAACAGCTCGCCGAGAAACTCTACGTGTCGCGTCAGACGATCTCGAACTGGGAGCGGGACAAGACGTATCCGGACGTCCAGAGTCTGCTCATGCTGAGCATCCTATT
>NZ_QSKJ01000022.1:0-2412 GCF_003469895.1 Collinsella sp. AM28-11LB | reverse complement strand
TGTGCTTTCCGTCTTGCGCAGGACTGTAGAGCAGCAAACTTCATGCCCTCCGGTCCGCCCCCGGGAGCCACTGCTAAGTTATCCCCCGGCATTCAGAAAATCTAAGTGCCAAAAAATAAGATTTTTTGACTCCGTGTTGTATAACCCGCCATTCGTGGGTACCATTCAACGCGTACGCAAACAAAAAGGGTTAACCCGCGCGGCATGACCGCGCGGCCCACAAAGGAGGAAACAAGCATGTCGTCTTTGAAGCCGCTTGCAGATCGCGTCCTGGTCAAGCCCGACGAGGCCGAGCAGAAGACCGCTTCTGGTCTGTACATCGCCAGCAACGCTCAGGAGAAGCCGCAGCGCGGCACCATCGTTGCCGTTGGCGCCGGCAAGGTCAACGACAATGGTGAGCGCATCCCCATGGACGTCAAGGTCGGTGACGTTGTCATCTACGGCAAGTTCGGTGGCAACGAGGTCAAGGTCGACGGCGAGAAGTATCTGCTGATGCGCGCCGACGACATCTACGCCGTCGTCGAGGCCTAGTCTCGTCAGAATCTCTGATTCGTCTTTGAACGCGCCCGCCGCATAGGACTCGGAAGCGGCGACGCGAGTCGCATTTCTTTTGGAGGATTACCTACCATGGCAAAGAACATTACGTTTAACACCGATGCCCGCGCTAAGCTTGCCAAGGGCGTCAACACTCTGGCCGACGCCGTTACCGTCACCATGGGCCCCAAGGGTCGCTATGTTGCACTGCAGCGCACGTTCGGTGCCCCGACCATCACCAACGACGGCGTTTCCGTCGCCAAGGAGATCGAGCTCGAGGACAACATCGAGAACATGGGTGCTCAGCTGGTGAAGGAGGTCGCCACCAAGACCAACGACACCGTGGGTGACGGTACCACCACCGCAACCCTGCTCGCCCAGGCCATCGTCAACGACGGTCTGCGCAACGTCGCCGCCGGCGCCAACCCGCTGGCCATCCGTCGCGGCATCGACAAGGCCGTCAACGCCGCCGTCGCCGAGATGAAGAAGCAGGCCAAGCCGGTCGAGACCAAGGAGCAGATTGCTTCCGTCGGTACCATCTCTGCCGGTGACCCCGAGGTCGGCGAGAAGATCGCCGAGGCCATGGAGGTCGTGGGCAAGGACGGCGTCATCACCGTCGAGGATTCCCAGACGTTCGACATCACCATCGACACCGTTGAGGGCATGCAGTTCGACAAGGGCTATGTCTCCGCTTACTTCGTCACGGACAACGACCGCATGGAGGCCGTGATGAAGGATCCGTACATCCTCATCACCGACCAGAAGATCTCCAGCGTTCAGGACATCATGCCCGTTCTCGAGGCTGTCCAGCGCGCTGGCCGCGGCCTGCTCATCATCGCTGAGGACATCGACGGCGAGGCTCTGCCTACCCTGGTCCTCAACAAGATCCGTGGCGCCCTCAACGTCTGCGCCGTCAAGGCCCCGGGCTACGGCGATCGCCGCAAGCGCATCCTCGAGGACATCGCCGTCCTCACCGGTGGCCAGGCCGCTCTGGACGAGCTGGGCGTGAAGGTCGCTGATATCACCGCCGATATGCTCGGTACCGCTAAGTCCGTCACCATCTCCAAGGACAACACCGTCATCGTCGGCGGCGCTGGCTCCAAGGAGGCCATCGACGCCCGTATCGCTCAGATCAAGGGTGAGATGGAGAACACCACCTCTGACTTCGACCGCGAGAAGCTCCAGGAGCGCCTGGCCAAGCTCTCCGGTGGCGTTGCCGTCATCAAGGTCGGCGCTGCTACCGAGTCCGAGCTCAAGGAGATCAAGCATCGCGTCGAGGACGCCCTTCAGGCTACCCGCGCTGCTGTCGAGGAGGGCATCGTCGCCGGCGGCGGCGTCGCCTTCATGGACGCTGTGCCCGCGCTCGATGCTGTCGAGATTGACGACCCCGAGGAGAAGATCGGCGTCGACATCGTCAAGAAGGCTCTGACCGCTCCGGTCGCCACCATCGCCAAGAACGCTGGCTTTGAGGGCGCTGTCGTGGTCGACAAGGTTGCCGAGCTGCCCGCTGGCCAGGGTCTAAATTCTGCCAACGGCGAGTGGGGCGACATGATCGAGATGGGCGTCCTCGACCCCGTCAAGGTCAGCCGCGTCACCCTGCAGAACGCTGCTTCTGTCGCCAGCCTGATCCTCATCACCGAGGCCACCGTCTCCGATGTGCCCAAGAACACTCAGCTTGAGGACGCTATCGCTGCTGCTACCGCTGGTCAGCAGGGCGGCGGTATGTACTAAGGCCGACAAGGTCTAGAACTCCCACCGGGAATCCGCAGGGCGTGACGGGGCTTCTCTCCGGAACGTCCTCGGACATGCAAAGAGGCTCCGCATCGCGCTTCGCGCTGCGGAGCCTCTTTGCGTCCTGTGGAATGTTCCGGAGAGAAG
>NZ_QSKJ01000021.1:0-2490 GCF_003469895.1 Collinsella sp. AM28-11LB | reverse complement strand
GTGCTTGGTTTTGGAAGTTCGCGAAGCCCACTTCTCAAAACCAAGCACCCCGCCCCGGGTCTCGTCTGTGTATTTCCCGCTGAGCGAGCTATAGATGCCATGCACCGATGCGCTAAAGCGGCGACTTGAAATTGGTGCTATATTTAGCTCGAGTTGTTAAGTGTTAGTACGGGAGTCTGATATGGGGCTGTTCAAGAAGAAAAACCCGCAGGATGCCTTTGATCCCGATGTGTTTACCATCACGGACACGATTTTGGACCCGCCGCGCTTTACGTTTTTGCCGGCTATCTACCAGGATGCCACGCGTCGCAAGTGGGCCGTGCATCAGCGCGGCGCGACCCCGAGGATTTTTGACTACGCGGATGTGCTGCAATGCGAGATTGTCGAGACCGGAAATCCCGAGGATGTGCCGCAGCTCAGCAATCGAGAGCTCGCTCAGCAGATTTTGATTAACCCAGCTCAGGCTACCAAAAACAATGCCGCCAAGCGTAACATGTGCCTTGGTATGGGTGTCGTCGTTGCCGTGCAAACCGGCGAGGATGAGATTTCGAAGCTTGAGATTCCTGTGACTGCGGGCGAAGTCAAGCGAGACTGCGGCCTATATCGGTCGTATCGGAACGTTGCGGAACAGATCAAAGAAGCCTTCGACGCCATGGGGCGTTCGGAGCAATGATGCCCGCAGCATCAAGCGGTCGAGGAGCCTTACCCATGTCGAGTGAACCATATGCGATTCCGCCCAAAGATCGCGCCTTTGAGGGCATTCTTTGGTATATCAAACATTATGACCTGCAGGGTGGCGACCGGCTGCCCGCCGAGCGTGTACTCTGTGAAGAGCTGGGCGTGTCCCGCACGGCGTTGCGCGCTGCGATCACGCGTCTCATTTCGTGCGGAACCTTGGAAAGCCGCCGCGGTTCGGGCACCTATGTGTGCCCGCCCAAGCCGCTGAACATCTTTCAGGAAACGTGGAACTATACGCAGGCGGTGGAGAGGGTCGGCTCAAAGTCAACCGCACGCCTGGTATGCTCCAAGGTCGTGTACGCCGATGTCGACCTGGCCCAAAAGGCCCAAATCGAGCTGGGCATGCCGCTCTTCTGCATTCGGCGCGTGCGCGTGGTCAATGGTTCCCCGGCGTCGATCGAGACGGCATACGTCAATCTGTCTTTGTGTCCCTCGCTTCCCGATCACGATTTCGAGCAGGAGAGCCTCTACGACGTTTTGCTCAAAGAGGGGAATGTCCGCGTGTCGCACGGCAAGGAGCATATTTCCATCAGCCGTCTGAACGCCGACGAGGCCAAGTTGCTGGATGCCCAGGAGGGCGCCCCGGTGTTTTATAAGGCTTCGCACGAGCGCGATGAGAACGATGGCTTTGTCGAGTATTGCAAGTCCGTGACCCTGCCGACCAAGTATCGATTTGCCGATAACGGTGAGGCAGACGGCGTTGCGACGAAGGTGGGTGTCGAATGGCTGAGGCAGTAGAAGACTTGCCGGTTTACAAGCAAATTCGCCGCTGCATTGCGGAGCGAATCGAGCGCGGTGACTATCCGACGGGCTCGATGATTCCGTCCGAAAATGAGCTGGCCGAGGAGTTTGGCACGACGCGCCTGACCATCCGCAGCGCCATGGATGAGCTGGTCAAAAGTGGCCAGATTCGTCGCGTGCAGGGCAAGGGCGCCTTTGTGGGGCACAAGTGGTTTGACGAGCACGCTCGCAAGGGCGGCTTCCGTCAGTCGGTTTTAGCTTCGGGCGCGACGCCGTCGGTGCGCATCCTGGCGCGCTCCAAACGCTATGCCGGCCCGTATTATGCCGACTTGTTTGGTATCGGCGAGGACGATCTGCTCTACTCGGTGCGCCGTCTTAACTGCATTGATGGTGAACCCGTGTCGATCGAGATGACGCTGATCCCGTGTCTGCTGTTCCCTGGCATCGAAGACGTGGACATATCGGTTTTCAGCCTGTATGAGACCTATGACATGTTGGGCCGAAAGCCAGATAAATCGATTGAGAAGCTCGATATTGAGGCGCTGGGCGCACGCGATGCGAGTTTGCTCGATCTTGAGCCGGGCGACCTGGCCCTCGTGCTGGAATGCCTGACCTATGACTCGAGTGGACAGGTTATCGAGTGTGCCAAGTCTTTTACCCGCGGCGATGCCGGCGGATATACCTACAACTATTAGTGTTCAGAGCGTCCTTGTGTACGGCAGGGCGCTCGTCTTTTATGGCCATATGTCGCTTGACCGATGGGCGGCAAAAACTGACCGTCTACCGAGAGAGGAGGATGAAATCGAAAAATCGGTATTAAAAACGGCTAACCTGTAATCGTTCACTGGTATTAAGAACCTTTGAATTGTTGAGCTTGGGGCCAAGATGACCACAAGGTTAGGCGGTGCGACGGGACGGTAAGCCCGTCCGGGCCGTGTGACAATTCAAACTGCTCGTGAAAGGAGCGGGAATGAAGGAGACCGAGAAGATCGAGATCATGCACTTCGACCA
>NZ_QSKJ01000020.1:0-3157 GCF_003469895.1 Collinsella sp. AM28-11LB | reverse complement strand
CCTATGCCGGAATCTCTCCCACAGAAACCACCGAAGAGCCAGATTTCTTCTGGGGCGGTTGACAAGGGCTGTCCTTCAGCCCTGCAATTAAGAGGATGATGAGCTGGCTGAGCTCATGAAGGGCCTTGGGAGCGAGGGGTGCCCACCAGCAATTCAGCCTCGATGGTGATGCTTTTCACACGCGATAGATTTAGGGACTCCGCGTCGATGCCGAACAGCAGCGGCGTCATCTCGGCGAACACGCGGACGTCCCTTTCGGACATCTCGAAGGTGCGCGTCACCTTGATGCGGTCGGTCATCTTGAAGTGCTTCTCAAAGCAATCGGTCACCAGCTGGTTTGAGTATTCCTTGCTGCGCAAAGATCCTTCAGCAAGGTGGCGCAGCTCCGTAAGATGATTGCTGCCTGGAACCACTTTGACCAGCACTCCTGGCGCGGAGGCGTTTCTGGTTGGGGTGAGAACGCGCTTGAATTCGTCGTAGTTCGAGGGAGCGAATACGTCCACCACGCAGTTGATGGAGCCTTTCAGCACGGGGATGTTCGTCAGGTCGCCAACCAGCCATTTGACCGCCTTTCTGGAATCGTGGCGGGCCGCCATCAGCATGGCGTCTTTTGAGAGGTCAAACGCCACCACGTCGACACAGAGGTTTTCTCGGATTGCACGTGCATAGAAGCCTTCTCCGCATCCCGCGTCGAGCACGCGGAATGGCGTCGCGTTCACAGCTGCAGGACCCTCGCTTGGGGAAAGGGCCCTTCCTACCGCGGTGAGGACGGCTTCTTTCACGTGGTCGTAATACCCTGCCTCCAGGATTGCCATGCGGCTCTCAAAGGATTCTTTGCTGTAGTGGGCTGACTGCCTGGAGGGCCCTAGAAGGTTTACGTACCCCTGCTTTGCGATATCGAAGCAGTGCCTCTTCGGACATACGAGGCTCCCTTCCTGCAGCTTCAGGGCGCTGTGGCAAAGGGGGCAAGAGAGCACGTCGGCGCTGTCAGCAAATCGCGCGTATCTGTCGAGTACCATTGCGTCTCCTTTCGTCCAAGCAATTCTAGCGGATGAGTCTTCCCCAGCAGTGCATGGCTACCTTGATTATCGACTTCATCCGAACACCTCCCACATTCATCCGTACATGTACGGATGAATGTGGGAACCCGATACCCTGAGGGCCGGACCGGCCGGCCCCGGAAGATCGGAGGACGGCATGTCCGGAAAGAGGAAGAAGGGTTCCGCGAAAGCGGCCCCGAGGGCCTACGGAAGGCTCACGAGGCACGAGCGGGACACGGTCCAGAGGATGCTGGAGCGCAGGGCCTCGTGCAGGGAGATCGCGAGGGAGCTGGGCAGGTCGCCCTCGACGGTGAGCGCCGAGGTGGCGTCGCACAGGTTCGTGACGGCGCCGAAGCCCAGGCGCGGCGAGCGCGTGGGCGCCGACACCGACCTGTCGGCGGCCTGCCCGCGCCTGGCGGCGTGGCCGCGCTGCTGCAACGGGTGCGGCCGCTACCGCGCGATGGGCTGCAAGCGCCGCCCGCACGTCTTCTACGAGGCCCGCGCCGCGCAGCTGTGCGCCGACTCGGTCCTCGTCTCGTCCAGGCGCGGGATAGACGCCGACGAGCCCGCCGCGGCGGCCAGGCTGGAGGCGATAAGGGACTGCCTGCGCCGGGGGCTGTCGCCCGAGCAGATGGCGGCGCGCAACGGCGGCCCGGTGGACCTGTCGCCGTCGACCATCTACCGCTGGGTCTCGGCGGGCTACGACGGCATGACCAACATGGAGCTCAGGCGCAAGGTCGGCTACAGGCCGAGGAAGCGCGCCGCGGGCCGGGCGGCGACCCGCCACTCCGCCCGCAGGTCGCATGCCGCGTTCCTCGCCCTCGGGGAGGACGCGTGCGCCGCGGCCTGGGAGATGGACACCGTCGAGGGGGCCCGGGAGGACTCCGCCTGCCTGCTCACGCTGCTGCACCGCCCCAGCAGGCTCCAGCTCGCGCTGCCGCTGGAGGAGAAGACCGCCGGGTGCGTCGCGGGCGCCCTGGAGGGCGTCCGGGCCATCCTCGGCGCCGACGGGACGCGCCGCGTGTTCCGCGCCGTCCTCACCGACAACGGCGCCGAGTTCTCCGACGAGGCGGCGATCGCGGCGCTGCTCGGCGAGGGGCCGGGCGAGACGAGGCTGTTCTACTGCGACCCCAGGCGCAGCGACCAGAAGGGCGCCTGCGAGCGCAACCACGTCGAGATCAGGAAGCTGCTGCCCAAGGGCGCCGGAATCAGGTTCGACCGGCTCGCCCCGGCCGACCTGGCGCTGGCCATGTCGCACGTGAACTCCGAGCCCCGCGGCGCGCTCGGCTTCGCGACGCCCGCGCGCGCCTTCAGGGCGATGCTCGGGGAGGACGCGGCGGCGCTGCTGGACGCCTACGGCGTGGGGGACGTGCCCATCGGGGAACTCGACCTGACGCCGGGGCTCATCGAGAGGGCGCGCGCAGAGAGGGGCGATGCCCCGCTGGCCTAGCCTAGGAGAAAAAACGGAATAGACGGACCGACCGTCCGGCTGAGTCTGGGAAGAGGTGCCGGGCGGCGGGCGGAGCATGGCCACCGGACCCATCGTAACACATCTCCACCGTTCCTTCAACTGGGAAAACGGCGCCCCCCGGGCCCCGGGAGGGGCCGCGGGGGCGTTCGGCTAGGTGCGGGAATGGCCTATCCGCTCAATGTGTTCGGCTGAGATCGGAAATCAATCCAGTGCATGGCTAATCACAGCAGGCAGAACCGCACAGTGACAAATAGCTGAGCTATTTCAAGCTGGGATTTCGGTATTCTGCTGCCCTCTTTTGGGCCACTTCATTTCGCCACACTTTTGACAGGAGCAACAGGGTCCTCGCGCGCAAAACGCATATGGGCAATGCAGCCGTCTGTCAGGGCATGCCTGCGCCCCCGAACCTGCCGAAAAGGCGCTGATCTGCCCGCCAGGGCATGCCTGCGACCCCGAACCAGCCGAAAGGGCGGTGGATCTGCCCGTCAGGGCATGCCTGTGCCCCCGAACCAGCCGAAAGGGGGGTGGATCTGCCCGCCAGGGCATTGGCAGAAGAAAGAATGCCGAGATACTCAATAAGAAGATTGATAACCTTCAGCAGGTGAAAAAAGGAGGCTTCGGTAGTTTGTGTGACAAGGGGCTAGCC
>NZ_QSKJ01000002.1:160674-206880 GCF_003469895.1 Collinsella sp. AM28-11LB | reverse complement strand
GTCCGGGTCCAGCCCCGTAATCCGGCATGGTTTTGAAATGGCACTAATTCACTTGCAGGCAAACTAGGTCGTTCTAGCGCCTTGTCGCCGGCTAATTTCCGATTTCCAACCAGTTGCACAAAACATTTGCTCGCAGTCTCGTCTCGGCGCACTTCATTGCCTCAGTTTTGGCTTTATAGCGAATCCCTAAACGGTCGCAGACGCTTTTGACTATGGTGTCTAGCTGCTTTTTGTCGTTAAGCATATCGTGGGTTACCAGGAACACGTCGAAGCCCATGCTCTGCAACGCAGTCATGCGTTCCGCATCGTGGTCAAGTATTGCACCTGAGCCATGAATGACTTCACCTTGGATTTCGATAATTGCCCCTTTCATAAGAATCGGATTTACGATCACGATATCGCCGTAGCAGACCTTTTGACCTGCAATGCTTTGGGCTGCCACGGATAGAGGGGTTAAATCGTTGAGGTACACGTATCTGAATCCTGAACCACCTAGACGTCGAGAACGGCTTAGAAGCAGGACCCCCGCGACCTCGAGTGGTGATGCAGCAATGCCGATAACCTGTTGAGCGGCATCATAAAACTGCTTTCCCCACATTTGACTTTTGACTTTGTCGGCGAAACGATGCAGGTCGCTCAGTTCGATGAGTGGCTTTCTCATCCAGAGAGAAGTAGCTTTGAGTTTTGTAACCTCTCTTCCATCTTCACGCTTGCTCGTTTGGCTATCATTATCTGGGTCCTTAACGGTTGCGCGGGCATAAACTCGTTTCCAAGGAACCTCGTCTTCACCCTCTCCAAGTTCGAACAAATCCTGCGTGCTGGAATTGCGATTCTCCTCTACCGCCATTTTTAGCTGCATTTCGGCAGCGGAAGACGGTTCGAAAACAGAAAACCAGCCGCAAAGTTCGTACATGGCCAGCACGAGATCTATTTGGGACACAAAGCGTGTCATAGTAAATAACGTGTTAAGCGGATTGGTGACACTAAAGCCTAAATGAGTGTCGATTGTTGTGCCGGCATCCGATGCCCCATCCCAACGAATAGTAGAGCGCAATCCCGAGTGGTGATTACAACAACCTGGCGAAGCAACAGCGATAATCGGGGTCTTGAGGACGTCGGTTACGAAAGGGGCTTGGGATAGAGCTCGCCAGCCATCTTCGGAGCTGGGTAAGCGCGGGTAGAGGTCGCGCACCTGCGGCGGGCAGCGCCAATAGCGGAATGCAGTGTTTGCGCAGACGATTTCGTCCATTTGCGCCTCCCCTGGTATCGGTCGTAGGTCGTGCGGATTGCGGGTAAGGTCGATTATCTACTGGCGCATCATGCGGGTAAGTACGGGAAGCTGACCAAACGCTGACCAAAAGCTTGGCGCAATCCGTTGAAAAGCCGCCATAGGCATGAACGCGCTGGTACAAGCTGTGAGCCAGCGGTCTCTGTCTCCACAATTGCACATAGATTACGCAGGGAATTCAATGAATGAACGCAGACGCATTTTGCAAAACGCGCAATGACGACACCTAAGGTGAACTGCATAACATATAACGCCTTAGGTAACTTCGCTTCGATTTTGGTTCCAAAAGAAAAAGGCCAGAGGCATAACACCTCTGACCTGAACTTTAGATGGTGGGCGATACAAGATTCGAACTTGTGACCCCATCCGTGTGAAGGATATGCTCTACCCCTGAGCCAATCGCCCGTCGCCTTTCGGCAAAAGAGATACTAACATAGCAGCGCGTGGTTTACCAAGAACTTTTTGCCCCGATTTTAAATTCGTGGGTGCTAGCCGCGCCATGGCAAACGCCGTAACCACTAAAACCGCAGCTCAACGCTGCTTTACAGCTTGAACCACGACGTCTCGGGGTGGCAGCTTCGTCGATCAGGGCGATGCTGTCCAAATCATCGGGTAAAGTGCGGGGTGCTTTCGGCGCGATAGGGTCGGTTGCGTCTGCTGTACAGTTGTCAAAAGTCATGCTTTCAGGATAATTGCTGCAACAACTATCAGGGCATGTCGTTGCGTTTAACGTTTTAATCACGCCGTCCTTCTGCTGGCTGAATCCGAGCATTTAACCCGGGCATTTCGACCATGCAACCTAAATAGATTATTCTTGAGGCAATCAATCATCGCTGTCCAAGCGTCTAGATGCCAGGTCGAAAACCTTGCCCTTATCCCTTGCACCTATTGCGATGATTTGAACTACTTCGACGTGCCCATCGCGGATGCGATAAATTACGCGAATGCCATCAGTGCGAAACTTAAGTTCCCTACAACCTGCAAGAAGACCCGAAAGCGGCTTGCCAATTTCATCGGCACGAAGCGCAAGACGCGCAATACCTTTGTCCACCATAGCGCGCACCGAGCCATCGAGTGACAGATACTCTTTCTCGGCAATCTTGTCGTAAAACTCAACCTTAAACCTAGCCACGCTCACTCGAACAGCTCCTCGTCGGAAATGGGATCGGTCGCCTCGGCTTCTAGCATGGCCTCGAACCTCTCACGTCCCACGGTATCGGAGAACGGAATGCCCTTTCGATTCGAATCAGTGTCGCCCTGCGCGAGCCTTGCAGCGGCTATAGCGTGCAGGCGCTCCTCTCGGAGCTGTTCGAGTTCGACCGCCATCGCTTCGAACTCGTCGAAGCCAACGATAACAGTATCGATGCCATCGTTCCTGTCTGAGACAAATTGCGGCTCTCTCCGAGCGCGACGTCTCGCTTCGCCAAAATTTTTGCTTGCCTGCGTCGAAGTCAGCACCTGTTCGCGTCCGAAAACGAGTTTCTTGTCTATCACGGCAACCATAGCAACCTCCTTTAAAATCTGTCTCTATTACGTATTATAGTTTCATTTAAATACGTACGTAAAGGAAAGTTAAACAGCAATATTCTTACTATTGATTGCTTCGGATGAACAGGGTTTCGAATCGTACTCCAGAGCAACCGGTTGCCTGACAGGGTTTTCGATGGCGCAGTTTAGGGTCTTTGCGAGCGCCAATGCCGAAGAGACCGAGGCGCGGCGTAGGCCGAGTCGGATCTGCTTGTAGAGCTGTATAGCGCGAAGTAAACCCCCGATTGGATGGCGAGCTATTTTTGCGTTAGACCGGCTGGGCTTTCCCGTGGCTATTAACGCATCCCCATCGCGGATGGCCTTTAGGCTCTCAACGTTGAGTACATCGGGAGGATCAGATAGCAGGATGGTATTCGCAAACTCATCGTCCCGCACATGTTGCTTCATAGATGCGCACCTCATCTTGCTCGATGCTTTTGCGGAAGGGCAGGCGCATGTGCTCTGGTGGGTTGGTGACGATTTCAACCTTTCGCCCAAGTTCCCTTTCGAGCTCATGGGAGAGTTCGTAAAGCGTGCCGAACGTCATGGTGTTGCCGCAGACTAGGCGCAAGTCAATATCGCTATCGGGCGTTTGCTCGCCTCGGGCAAAAGAGCCAAATAAATAGGCTTCGCTGACGTCGTATTGAGCCAGCACGCGGGAGGCGACGGTGGATATGTCGGAAGGCGAAATCATGGGATATTTTCCGTTCAATAGTAGAGCGTCAGGGGGGGCAGCGCGGATACCGCCGATCCGGCTTTTTGCCGTTCTGCAAGCTCGAAAATAAACGGAGCGTTTGATCTAACGAACTCGGTCAAAAAATCCAGATCGTCAGTAGAAAAACCTTCGATATTGAACCAATTAACCTCAGGCAAGAAGCATTCCGCATGGTCAAAGCCAGGCCCAGCCGGGGCCCGACACGCCCGGCTCGTAGTACGTCGCGCCCGCGATGATGAGGCTCTCCGCGCCCGCTGCATAAGAAGGCCCGCCCAGCAGCAAAACGCATAGGCAGGTAATCGTCATTGTGCAGCTACATATCCAACAAGATTGAACAAATTGGATGCCATTAGGTTGAAATCCGAATGGTTTTGGTGGTTTCGATATTAAGGGAATTATCGGAACAGCTCATCATGGCTGCCAGTGCGTTCAAAGAAAGCTACCTCTTCGTTTGATGACCATATGACAAGCCAATCGCCAGAGTTTGCTACGTGACATTCGTTTCGCCCTGCCCAGCTGCCGCTTAGCCGGTGCATATTATGACGTCGCTTTAATATGTCCATTGACTCAGGTGTATTCTGTAGCACCAGGTCAATTAGCTTTTGAAGCTCAGATAAATCCCATTTACGGCGCTTTGCTTTTTTCTCTAAATCTCGGGAGAAGGCTGCAGAGAACTCTGCGGTTAACGTGCTCATTGTGCCATCGCAGCAGCGATCAGATCGGCGCCATTGTCAAACCGTCCTTTTTTGCCAGATGCAAGAAAAGCGTCCCCCTCGCGAATGGCCTCAAGGCTTTCGGCACTGGGCTCCTCAGGGGCAAAAGTCAACGGGATGCGATGGGTGTTGACCATTTGCTTGAAGAAAGCGCGAGTCACGGACGACAAATCAAGTCCATAGTAATCAGCAACTTCCGCCGCCTCGCGTTTGAGGTCGTCGTCAACCCTGATGGTTAATGTTGAGCTTGCCATTTTTAGACCTTCCAATCGCGTGAGTGCAACCTTATTATACTGCATATACAATAGTAGACTATGTAATTACAAGTAATTACATAGTCATTTAAGTGATATGGCACGTCATACATTGCATGCACGAAAAAGGCAACGCTCCCTATCCGGAAATGTTGCCCTTAAAGCTTCAACAGAGTTCTTGTATTGCAGCTAAGTGCGTTGCGCCGCCTCAGCAGCGATATGCGGCAGCTAGAAGTACTGTTCCTAGCAGGAAGAGCGCCACGGATGCTGCAATCCAGTTGGTGTCGCCGGTCTTGGGGAGTACCGCAGTGGCCGCGGTGGCAGCCTTGGGTTTGGGGACTTTGGCGACCGTGGTCTTGGCTACCGTCGTTATTGTCTTGGTTGTCGTGGCCGCGGGTTTCAGTGAGGGATTTGACGTGGGGCCCGTGGTGGGCTCTCCGGCAGCGGGGTTAGCATCGGCGGGAGACTTGTCCGCGCTATCGCCAGTCACCTCGCCCCTGTCGGTCTCCCCCGCCGGCGGCGTGGCGACATCGGGCTCGATCACCACATGCTGTGCCGCAGCCCCGCCAGCATCCACCACGCTACTGGCACCAAAGGCCCCGCCAGCGGGCGTCACAAACCGTGCGGATGCAAGCGACCCGTCCGTGCACGCAACGCCACCGTCGGCGCCGGCCGCATCCAGCCACGAGGCGTCGACGGAAAGCCTACAGCTGGCCGCACCATTGCCAAGGCCCGCATCTTGCAGATACACGCCATAGGCGCGCACGCCCGCTCCGGACCCGGTGCCCGCGGCAACGACGCGCCCGCCGCCGCGCACGGCCATATCGCCAGCGATCACGCCGGCGACCGCCTCGTCCGTGATATCGGCCCCATCCGCCCGGGCATCGACGGTGCAGCCGTCCACCACGAGCGCCTGCGAGGCGTGGATCCCGCACTGCGAGCCCGTCGCCGTCAGGGTCCCGGTGCCGCGAAGCGTCAGGTTACCCCACACCTCCATGCCGCACAGCGTGATGTCCGCATCGGGCGCATGCGACTCCGTCACGGAGTTTTGCCCGGCAAGCGTCAGCACCAGGTCGCCCTCGGCGCCGATGGCCTCACCCGCGTAGCCGTTAAGCTCAAGGTGGTCGGCATCGGTCCAGGTCCAGCCGGGGCCCGACACGCCCGGCTCGTAGTACGTCGCGCCCGCGATGATGAGGCTCTCCGCGCCCGCGGCATAAGAAGGCCCGCCCAGCAAAACGCATAGGCAGGCCATGACAACAATCGCAATGAAATGACGGCTGGTGTAGGACTCGGCAGCAACCATACCCGCTCCGATCTTCGCAGGAGCCAATAGAATGTGTACCAGAAAATGCCCTGGTAGCAGCAGTTATTAGTTTAGCGAGATCAATGCAGAAACAAAGAAAATGTCCCTGAGCAGCGCCAATAATTAGGTGTAAATCGTTTTGCCAATCGGTGAAAGGAGTTCTCCCTTTCACCGATTGACCCGTAAGCTAATTCTTTTCCAAGCATTTAAAGACTACACTCTTGCAATCAGAATAATCCTCTTTGTTGAGGAGATGATATTTCTCATTATTGAGAACAATGATATTAGCGTTCCGAGGGACAACCTCAGAGTCGGCTAAATTAAGCCCTGACACGATCATCTGACCCTGGTAAATAAAAGTGCTGAATATCAGACTGTATTGCCGATAGTATTTTTCATCATCCGCTTCGATATTCAACGGGCTATCTAGAACAACTGGAAGTTCTACCAATTGTTCATTAAATTCTTTCTTCAAATCCAATAGCGTCAAATACCACGCAAGGGTGGCTAAGGGGGCATTGCTGCCGCCCGCCTCAATCTTTGAATTAACATTTTTAATCTTTGCTTTATCAATTGATCTAAGATTGAGTTCCGTTATATGCTCACGTGTCAATTCAACAAAACGTTTGTCGATTTCGCTTTTCTTACTGCTGTAAGAATTGAGTTGTTTTTTAATCTTATCAAGATCGTTACGGCTTTCTTCAAGCGTGGCAATGAAATCAGCACATTCTTCAAGAAGTCGCTTGTTCAGTTGAACGAAACCCTCGATTTGGACTGCTGTTAAGTTATCGCGCTTCACCAGGTTCATTTTCGCTTTCAGCACAGCAAGCTCGGATAATTTCGATTTATATCTCTCTTCTTCAGTGGCAATCTTACGGTCCAATTCGTTAATATCGCGCCCAAGATCATTGCTTAAAAGAAGTGCGTCTTCGCGGGAAATCGAGGAATTAACTCGAACCATTAGGGTGTTAAAAATATCTTGCTCGCAAAGAGGGCATTTTCCCGTCCGAAGCGATTTGGCATTCAAACATAGCTTACGAACTACTCTTTGGGAACCGGCGTAAGCCATCTCCGTTTCTGTCTTATCCGATTTTAGTCGATATAACTTTTTACGGATTTTAGATAGACCGGTAGCCAAGCGTTTATATTCATCTTCAAATTCGTCACAATCCCTTTTAAGTGAGGGCATATCAGCGCTGTAGCCAAGCTGCTCAAGCTCGTTTTGAATACGCTTTCGCATTAAACGATTGGCTTTCAAATCTGTTTCAATTTGTGTAAGGCGGTGCTCAATATCCGTTTTCTGAGCAGTTAAATCAAGATATGTGTGGTCATAGGCGCCTGCAAACTCGTAAATCAAATCGGACTTATACGAACTGTACTCCCCCATGTTATTAAACGAGTTGAAATGCGAACCGTCATAATGATTTTGGTCTACAAAATACGGCGCATAGGAATAAGCGGGCGATGCAATTTCAGTTTTCCCCGAAGCACGCGAGGTCAACCAAATGGCGAAACCAAATTGATCGTATAACTTTTCTGCAAGTAAATGCCTATGGGTCTCAGTCCAAAGCAATTCGAGCCGCTCATCAAATAACTTGAATTGTCCACGGCTTCGGAAAATCGTATATAGTTCAGAACCATAAGAGAACTTTAAAATAAATACTTTACTGTTTACGTCGAACTTGTCATCAAATTTGCAGTCTGCGCCCATGCAGTGATATAGACTTTTAGTGATGACCGATTTACCAAGATCATTGCCCTTTTTTCTATTTGACGTTATGACATTTAAGCCTGATTCGAAACAAATGGTCTTTGCAGTTTCTTCCGAAGGGGACGCAATGATAAGTCTCATGAAGTTAATTCGTGCCATGGCGTGTTACCCTTCTAGAGCAGTCTTAAACGTAGCGATCAGTACATATATCTTTGCAAGCTCTATGCTAATTTCAGGACCTACATTGGATATAAGCTGAGGTCCAACCGTCTCAGCAATCTCATTAGGGCTCATCGACGGATCGGCCTCTTTAAGTAACGAATTTGCAATATTTAGAATCGACTCAGCCTGTGGCTCCATGACTGTTGAAGTGTACTCTTGCAATGCAATACGTAATGAATTCTGCATTAGAGGGGGTTGCCCTTTTATCCATTCGTTTACGAGACCTTGGGGAGTTTCTGCCCTATCTTCATAAACAGAGAAGAGCCTCCTGACTTCCTCACCGCTAATACCCTTATTACTGATCACAGATTTATAATCAGGCTGTTGTTTCTCATTGCATGCGCGATCTGAAGCTAAACCCTCAAGCGCTTCGCATAGCGCCATAGGTTTTTTGGGCTCACATCCCATGACATCATTATAGGTAGACAGAAGGTGTCCGCGAACAGATTCCTGCGGTTTATCAAGGTTCATAGCGACAAGTAGATATGACGCCTTATTTAAATCAGGAGTCATCCCTTTGTTGTCGCGCGTGACAGCTTGTTCGATCTTTTGTTTATCCTCGGGTTCAAGGGTCGCAAACAGAACTTCTCCTGGTGAATCGAATGAACCGCCTTTTTTTACGAAGGGCCTATTGCCAACTATCACAAGTTTTATAGGGCAATCCTGAGATGCATCGTCAAGCTCATAAAGTCTAGCGATAATTGAGATGCCCCTTTTTGGAAGCCGTGTAGCCCAAGTGACTCCAAATTTTCCTTTTCCGCCGGTTTTAACCTGATAAAACTCATAGCGATCGTCTAAATGTAGTTCTATATCGCAACGATAGTCAAAGACAACAGCAAATGAATCAATTCCGGAATCCAAACATGTGAGCAAACGATCGATACCCCAAAAAAGTTCGTTTCTGAATCGATTCTTCGAAATGCTTCCAGAGAGGTCGGGGGCAGTGCCCATATATCCGTCATGGCAAATGGGCATACAGCACTCCCTAACTTAACCAATTAACATAACTGAAGTATAGACTTACCGAAGGCTGTCAGTTGGAAAACCGTTGGGAAACAATTTTATTATGACTCAATTATCTTAGAATCATGACAGGCCTTCATTTTTAGACGATACGCTGCCTATCAATTTCACGTAAGTCGTGAAGCGGCACTCAGCACCCTAGATACTATCTATCGACTGGTCATATTCCTTGTCAAACTCCATGTAACTGGTCATGCGGTAGTTTGAGATGGCAAGCTCGTGGCAAAATTTGTCAATACCATACCGCTTATCCTCGTTGGAATCATACTCGCAAAAGACCCATTCGGCATCACGGTAGCGTGGAGCCAGAACGTCGCGGTAGTATGGCTTATCGACTTTGTCGAACGAGTTGCCCATGACAATTACGGTATCAATCTTGGCAAGCGAGTCCAAGAAATGGTTTAGGGCGTCGCAGTTACCCTCGATGTTTTTCCATGTATCCGCGCAGCGATCGCATGCAACTGTTACACCTTGCTGAATAGTTGCACCGTAAAAATCATCCATTCCATATTTGTCTTCAAGCATCTTCTGAAGCTCGAAAGGATTATTGTCGGGAGAGCCAAATTGAAGAAGCTCGTCTTTATTTAAGACGCTGCCGTGAAGATGGAGGATTCTATCTGGACGAACACCGTAGACATACTCCAGCGTTGGTGTGTAATTAAAGGTAATGAACGAGGCGGCGTCTGGTAAATCAAGCATAGGCTTTACATTAGACACATCGATAGACTCTACCCATTCCCGAAAGCGATCCCTGGTGAGCTTCTTCAGGTATTCAAGACGCATGTGCAACTCAATCCAGAAATCGTCCCATCCTGGATTGTCTTCGGTTAGATCTGGATACGTGTGATCGAGAGTTTCATAACAAAGGTCGTCCCATTCAATGCCGAGTGATTCTTCAAGAGAGCACCATCGAGGATTGTCTTCCCTGGCGGAACCGCGCGTGTAGTCAAGGCTATTCTCAAAATCGGAGCATTCCAACGCATAGACAAACGAATCAAAGTCTTTAACCACTTGCTTATCATGGACTTTCAGCCATTTGTGATAATCCGAATAACTAGTTGCTAAGCCATGATGAAGATCGAATCCGTTTCCAATAATTAAAAGGGTTCGCGTGGCGTCACAATCTACGCCATTGTGAATCTCACGCTCTCTTCTAGCCATCAAGTCGGATGCCTTTCTTTAGAAAAATTCCTTATCAGGTTTTTTGACTTCTGAACACGAACTCCTCTTAATTAAGAAGCTAATATCCGAGTCTTCGATGAGAACATTTGAATTGACGTATGCCTTAGCGTGGCAATGATTTCTGCCGTGCTTCAGCTTGTCCTTTATAATTGCCGATAATGTCTTTCGCTCTATAGGGATCACTGCCTTACTCATCGTTGACGTCCTTCCCAATTGCTAAATCGATAAACGACTTAGAACCCTGATGATACGGATTTACTGAAGATGCCCAAACGGGGAAAAGCCAGCCGTCTTTCCAATTAGAGCCAATGAGCGCACGGTAAAAATAAATACCCATTTCATATTCTGATACTCGCCCTTGTGCATATGGCTGAATATCGCCATCTGCATAGGCATCGGAAAATACATAGTCAAAATAGGGATCTGCCGAATCAGAATTTATTGCATCCTGGTACCTTTTTGCGATACTGTCTAAATCGTTGGGACGCAGCGTGCGCTCATAGTTATCTGAAATGGATCTCGCCACTGGAACTTTATGCATGATATTACCGTGCAGCTTAATCTTTCCATACAGGGCATATGCGGATCCGGCAGAAGTAAAATACACAAGACAGATTAGTAGCTCCCAAAGCAATCGAATTAAATCTGCCCATTCAGCATTCATACACAGGAGCAGGCCCAGCACAAGCGCCGTGATGGTCGTAACGGCAAGAGCGCCGACTCCCATCCACAGCCATTCCTCAGCAAAATAGTCTTCCATTGTTTGCCAAATTGAGATAATATTACCGACTGAAAGAATTGTGATTAATCTAAACAAGTCAGAGGCATCAAAACCGCTGCCCATGCCCTTTGCGTCCGTGCTGCTGGAAAGTTGCAGGTTGTTCGCGAAATAGATATAGACCATTACCATAAGGCATAGAAAAGCAGCCATCGCTAAGGCCGCGATGGGCTTATGACTGCGTTTTTCGTAAGACAGCTCAAGGACAGCTCCGGAAAAACCACGTCCCTCATGAATGTAAAGACGTGAAAACTGTTGATCATAACGATTGCTAACAATCAATTTGTCGGCAAAGAATATATCGCGACCAAGTCCGATTGAGTTTAAATTTAGGCCAGATAGATAACAGTCCTTTAAACCATGAAACGTCAGGTGATAGCTCTCGCAGCAGTCTGCCATTCCAAGTCCAAAGTAATAATGCATGCGCTTTTTGGTTAGTAGTCGCTTGATGTGCAGGATACCCTTGCCGACTATAGATTCGACTCTTTCCCTAAGTAGAACTTGAGGAACGGTTCGTTCAACAGTAATTACTGGAGCCGCAATGAATCCACCCTTATCAGATGGATTTAGCTCATAACAAACGGGTTTTGCGAATCTGTATGATTCCAACAATGACTTTAAAGTTAAGACAGCCTGCCTGTTGTTCTCCGTCTTATCTTGGAATGCATTCAATTCTTTAACTGAATTTACCCCAAGAGCCTTACAAATGCATGAAAGAGAGTCATCTTTAAACTGTTTGTCAGTCTGGTATCTACTAGTTTGCAGCATATAAGCGCAAAAAACCTTGGAATCAATTAGGCGAGGGTAATGGCATTCTGAAAAGTAGTTATTTAGTTCTTCTATCAGCTTATTTAATAACTCGGCATCGTTAAGCCTTCTGCAACGATAGCCGTCCTTTGAGTTCACAACAAGATTGCGCATCAACTCGCATTTCCCTTGGAACAGGACGGGGAGTGTAATGGATTCAGAAATTTGCAGATCGTTAGGTAATAAGAATTCAATTTCGGAGTTGACTTTATAAGCACCTGTCGCAGGCGTTATGCCCTCGCGAACTCGCTTTATTAGCGCCGACGGCGTTATCAAGGCGCGAATAAGAACGGCATTACGGGAAACATCTTTGTTCAGATCGCAGCTAGAGCGCACCTTGCTCTTACAGACTCTGCTAAATACATAAGGGTTACTGGCGCTTTTTATTTCAACATATGAATAAGCTCCGATATACGCCGAATATAGTCCGATAACTGTATCCAGAATAATTGCCGCTTTAATAGAATTGAAATTAGTAAATGAATTGAGACAGCCGAATATGTTGGCTGTTGACCAGAGTAACCCAACTAGTGTGGTTGCGATAAATATGTGGCGCAATCGCCTAATTGCTATCTTGCTTGCCGAAAGCCTGAATGCGGCAAACGTAAGTAATAGCAGAAAGACGCAAAGACTCGCCTCGCTAAAACAGGCAAGGCGGGCATTATGGAAATGAAAGTAAGTGCTTGCACAGGCAGGCACGGCACCGATTGATAACCTCGGAGCCGATCGAGCACCGGTTATAAATTCCGTGGCGGATAGAGAGATTGCAAAGAATAATAAGTACAGTAAAGCAAAGCACGCGTGTATAGAACTAAACATATTAGCTGGATTTCTACTTGATCATTCACTGGACTCAGTATGACAGTCGCACTGTCAAATTTCTTGAAAAATTGTCCTATAAGCCAATAAGCTATGGTTTCTTTCAAATAAGCATGGGATGTCTCAGTTGAAATGACCATGGCTCCTGTATTGATTTGTAAACGGAACGCTCAATAATCAGAAATTGTTGGCTCACTACTTAGTAACGAATTCATTAATGTTAAACAACAGTGGGGTGGTATCGGCGTTAGCCGATACCACCCCACTTTCAGCGAAGCAGAACTTGTCGAAGCCGAGCCCACCCAACACAGGTAGACCGTTCCTCTCCCCTAGTCCCGCTTAAACAGATCCCTCGTGTAGACCTTGTCCGCCACGTCCGCGAGCTCGTCGCTCCATCGGTTGGCCACGATCACGTCGCAGCCGGCCTTGAAGGCCTCCAGGTCGTGGGTCACCTCGGAGCCGAAGAACTCCGGCGCGTCCAGCGTGGGCTCGTAGACCACCACGGGCACGCCCTTGGCCTTCACGCGCTTCATGACGCCCTGGATGGAGCTAGCGCGGAAGTTGTCGGAGTTGGACTTCATCGTCAGGCGGTACACGCCAACGACCGGCTTCTCCTTGCCGGCGTACACGCGGTCCCACACCATCTGCAGCACCTCGTCGGCCACGAAGTCCTTGCGGGTGCGGTTGGCGTCCACGATGGCCTCGATCAGGTTCTGGGGCACGTCCCTGTAGTTGGCCAGCAGCTGCTTGGTGTCCTTGGGCAGGCAGTAGCCGCCGTAGCCGAAGCTGGGGTTGTTGTAGTGGCTGCCGATGCGCGGCTCCAGGCACACGCCGTCGATGACGTCGCGGGTGTTGAGGCCGCGGACCTCGCAGTAGGTGTCGAGCTCGTTGAAGTAGGCCACGCGTAGCGCCAGATAGGTGTTGGCGAACAGCTTCACGGCTTCGGCCTCGGTGGTGCCCAGAACGAGCTCCGGGATGCCCTTCGAGCCGTCGGCGTTCACGCGCTCGAGCTCGGCGGGATCGGCGCCCTGCGCGAGCAGGCCGGCGAAGCGCTCGGCGGCGGCCACTGCGTCGGCGTCGTCCTTCGGCGCGCCCACAACGATGCGGCTGGGGTGCAGGTTGTCGTAGAGCGCCCTGCTCTCGCGAAGGAACTCGGGGCTGAAGAAGATCTTGCTGTCGCCCAGCCTCTCGCGCAGTCCCGCGGTGTAGCCCACGGGGATGGTCGACTTGATGACGATCCAGGCATCCGGGTTCACCGAGCGAACGGCGGCGATGGCGGCCTCGACGGAGGAAGTGTCGAAGAAGTTCTTATCGGAGTCGTAGTTGGTGGGCGTGGCGATGACGGCGTAGTCGGCGCCCGCGTAGGCCTCCGCCACGTCGACGGTGGCGTGCAGGTCGAGCTCGCGCTCCCCCGCCTTGGCCTCCGCCAGGAAGCGCTCGATCTCGTCGTCTTGGATGGGCGATACGTAGTTGTTGATCTTCTCGACCTTCTCGGGCACGATGTCCAGCGCGTGCACCTCGTTGTGCTGCGAGAGCAGGACGGCGAGGGACAGGCCGACGTAGCCGGTACCGGCGACAGCGATCTTCATGTCATTCTCCAATTGTCAAAGAACAGGTTAAAAATAGCCCCAAAAGCTGTTGGGGCTTAAAATCTAGAGGCTCTTCCTCCACACCATCTTGTCCACGACGCCGGTGTAGCTCTGGATGATCTTGACCACCTTGGTGGACACGGTCTCGTCGGCGTAGTCGGGAACGGGCGCCTCGGGCAGCGACCCCTCGGCGTCGAGCTCGACGGCGGTGTGGACGGCCTGCAGCAGCCCCTTCTCGGAGATGCCGGCCAGCGTGAAGCAGGCCTTGTCCAGCGCCTCGGGGCGCTCGGTGGAGGTGCGGATGCACACTGCCGGGAACGGATGCCCGACGCTCGCGAAGAAGCTGGACTCCTCAGGCAGGGTGCCGGAGTCGGAGACAACGGCGAAGGCGTTCATCTGAAGGCAGTTGTAGTCGTGGAAGCCCATGGGCTCGTGCATGCGCACGCGCGGGTCCAGCTTGAAGCCGCTGGCCTCCAGGCGCTTGCGGGAGCGCGGGTGGCAGGAGTACAGGATCGGCATGTCGTACCTCTCGGCCAGCGCGTTGATGGCGGTGAACAGGCTCGTGAAGTTGGCCTCGGAGTCGATATTCTCCTCGCGGTGCGCCGAGAGCAGCATGTAGCGCTTGGGCTCCAGGCCGAGCTCGGTCAGGACGTCCGACGCCTCGATCTTCTCCAGGTTGGCGCGCAGGACCTCCGCCATGGGCGAGCCCGTGACGTAGGTGCGCTCGGGGGCGCAGCCGGTGTCCTTGAGGTAGCGGCGGGCGTGCTCGGAGTAGGCCAGGTTGACGTCGGAGATGACGTCGACGATGCGGCGGTTGGTCTCCTCGGGCAGGCACTCGTCCTTGCAGCGGTTGCCCGCCTCCATATGGAAGATGGGGATGTGGAGCCTCTTGGCCGCGATGGCCGACAGGCAGCTGTTGGTGTCGCCCAGGATCAGCAGCGCGTCGGGCCGCACTTGGACCATGAGACTGTAGGAGGTCGCGATGATGTTGCCCACGGTCTCGCCCAGGTCGGCTCCCACGGCGTCCAGGTAGACGTCCGGGTCGTCAAGTGACAGGTCGCGGAAGAAGATGCCGTTGAGCGTGTAGTCGTAGTTCTGCCCGGTGTGCGCCAGCAGGCAGTCGAAGTGGCGGCGGCACTTCTTGATGACCTCGGACAGGCGGATGACCTCGGGGCGGGTGCCCACGATGATCAGCAGCTTCAGGCGGCCGTCATTTGAGAAATTTGCATTAGAGTAATTGTTCATTGAATTTCTCTTTTCTAAACAAAAGCTGACCATAGAACATATCGGCTATAGCGACTTTAGTTGTCTATCAAATTTGAAACAGCAACAAAGAACACCTGCAAGCATGCATGCATACATAATTGAATAACCAAAACCAATTGCCTTAAGAAAGGATTCCATCGGCCACGAACAGGCAATCGAAAGCCCGTAAACAATGAAAGCGGCCAGAACCAAAGCGACGTTGAGAAACAACTCGTACTTCTGTTTACCAAATGCGGTGAAAGAACCAGAAAAAGAAGTCGCAACTAGTCGCATGGCGTACATAAGACATAGACAACGAATATACGAGCCTGCGATACCGTACCCTTGGCCAAAAATTAGTTCACACAAGGGAACAGCAGCTAGAAACACCACACCAAAAGTAGCAATCGAGACTGCGCTCAGAATGAGCACCAACTTAGCAATCGTTTTCGAAATCGGCTGCGATTCGGAAACACTCTCACAGATACGCTGGAAACACACTTTGCTTACATTGGAAGATATAAACATGATGGGAACATCGAGCACCCGAACGCCCATGGAATAATACCCCAGAGCAGAGGCGGAAAACAAAGCTCCAATCATCATTGTTACTAGCGATGAGGAGAAGCTATTTATCAGCTGCGCAGGCATTATAAACATAATTTGTTTTCTGCCACGTATGAGCAGCCCCTTGATTTGGGAAAACGTTATGCGAGGTCTATTCTTAAGTCCTTGAAAATAGCGTTTCATCTGCAGTCTATAGCCTAAAACGGGAGCAACAGCATAGCCGGCGAGAAGCCCTTGCGCGCCAAATATTAGAAAACCTGACGCGGTCTGTATAGCAGCTCGGACAAGCTCGCGAAGGGCTTCCAGTTTTGAAATAAGTTTATATTCTTTGTACCTGTTGTTATAGCTAATGAACAGAAAACGTAACCCATTTGTCAATACCAGGATCGGGGCAAAGTAAATTAGCGATCCGTATTGAAGTAAAACTACATTCGGGAAAAAAATCTTACAGACGATTAAGAAAAAAAATAACCCAAACGCAACGAAAAAGCAGGCCAGGACACAGATATCTGTAATATACTGCGCCCTCATATCATCCTTTTCGGAAACAATTAAGAGGTCCAGTTTCAGAGATGCAATAGGTATTAAAATGTTTGCAACGGATATTACGAAAGTATAGATGCCTAAATCAGAAGCTGGAAAAATGCGAGATAGTAAAGGCTGGATAAGGACGTTAATTCCTTGAGCAAGTAGCGTCCCAAGACCCATAATTGCAATATTTTTGCCAAGCCCATCTTTTTTTAAAGCGTTAATCACGCGGTACCGACCCCAAATCTTTAGAGATTCCTGCATTGCAGAAAACAACGCACCAGAAAGCAAGCGTTATAAGCAATTCTGGTCGAAATAGAAAGCTCTCAACGAAGCTATATGCGAGGACACCACATATAAAAGCAAGTTTTGAAACTTCAGCGTGAATAGCTAAATTGACGATTGCCCTCTGGATGACGATTAAAAGTAAAACGAGAAGAGGCAATCCGTAATTAGCGACAGTAACAAGGCAGAAATTGTCCAACGAAAAGTTGACAGGACTGCCTGTTACCCAATCAGAAATTGTTAAATTGCTTGCAAAGGCTGAAAATAAACTAGGCCGACCGCTCAACAGATCATTCACTGGAGTATTCTCTAGCAGCGGCAACGCAAATGAACCAACCACTACGAATGCTAGTACGCCGGTGGAAATTACAGCTGGTAAACCATTGTGTCCAAAATGATATGACAGTTGAAACAAAATATAGCAGGTACAAAAAACGATACAGCAAGCATAGAGACCTCGTGTATCTGTTACATTTGCGATATATAACAAAAAGGCAAATAACGCTGCAAAAAACAATGATTTTCTGAATTTAGGAATTAAAACCAGAGTAATGGCGGCACAAAAGAAAAGGGATGTTTGATTCGGATTTTCGAAACCAAGAGTTCTTCTAAAACGTCCTTTTGTGCTTATATATGAAAAATCAGGAAGAACGTGAGCGAAGAGCAGGACAAGGTTTAATGCTATTAAAATTACTGCAGATACTGCAATGATCTTAGTAGCGTATTTCTCGCCTAAACGACGACTAACCAATATAAATAAAACTACGAGCAGCAGGTTTAACGAGCTTTCGCCATGATATAAAAACGAGATTAGCAATAATCCTACAATCAAGATTTCGATTACGGAAAGCTTGGCTGAGCGCAGCTCGAATAATAGAGCGATGACAAAACCAATAACAGCAACCAAACGTAACTGGGATTTTAGGCCTGCAGCCAGTCCGGTGCAGTACAGCATAAAATTCAAAGAAAGAAGGAATACTGATATCGTGAAAAATAGCTTGGAGATTGGAACGTCTGCCACGCTTCTAGATAAAGAAATCTTATTGCATGCACTGTATCTGCTTTTTTCAGCCACTGATTTAGACATGGCCATCAACATCCAGCCGAGTCATGTTGCTATTCGTCAATTCAAGTAGCGCCTTCAGATACCTACGCCTCAACTTATCAAATTGGACCTTCGAATTGAAGTAATCAATTGCTGCCTGTCTTCTATTTAACATTTTCGTTGTATCTGAATCAACAATCGACTGCAAAGTCTCAACCCATTGCTTAAATTCTTCAATGGGGATCGCCGTACCAGCGTTCTCGAATTCGTTAAAATCCCAAGGAGTTTGATCACTTACAAGCACGGGACATCCGGCTGACAAGGACTCCGCAATTACATGTCCATAGTTTTCGCTCAATGTAGGGAAGACAAAGCAGTCATAATTTGCGAAAGTTTTCGCAGCCTCGCCCTGCCCGACCGTTCCTTTATATGACACCTTTATCGAATTTGGTAGTTCTTTTACGGCGCGGAGACACTCGTCCCAATAATCGTAATCTTCAATTGGCCCGTAAATATCGAAAGTCAATTTTCCTCGGATCCCTGCAATTAAATCTATCGCCTTGCGAAGATTTTTCTTGGGTACAATGCGCGAAATGAATACGAGCTTAGCTTCACCTGGTTTCTTTTCTGGATGATCGTAGTTTTCAGATGGCATGGAAGGCACGTTGGTCAGGAAGTAGCAGCGGATAACTTTGCCGAAATATTTCCTTATGCCCTCAAGCTCATCTTGACTCGTGTATTGAAAACTAATATCGCGAACTAGGCCCGAAGCGCGGAGGAAAGAAATGTAGGGAAGTTTTTTATACTTCTTCTTCATCGCCCCGGGGCATAATTCACCCCTCGGAGCAAGAAGAACAGGAATGTTATTCTTCTTCGCGAGCATTAAACATGGCACTATACAGTCTGCAAATAAACTTTGTAAATAGAGCACATCCGGCGCTACTTCGTTAATCGCCTCAGTAAAACCCTTATAGCAGTATTCGGAATCGCTTAAATATTTTACTATGCAATTACCCCGATCGTTCCACCCGGGCTTAATGTCTTTATACGGTTCCGTTTCTCCCATGTCATGATTCTTAGTAACGATATAGCACTCATCGTCTTGCATAAGCGTGCAAAAGTTATTCACGCTAACCGGAGGTCCACCGAATTTAACGCCTGGGAAAAATCCACCGATGATGATTAATATTTTCATTCTTATTACTCCTCGCCGAATAGTGGACTGGCGAATCTCTAAACTTCCTCGAAGAAGGTGTCGGGATTCTCGGGATCGAAGGGCTCGTTGGCCCACATGATCGTGACGAGGTCCTCGGTGTCGGACAAATTGGTGATGGAGTGTGTGTAGCCGGGAATCATCTCCACGGCGCGCATGTCGGACCCCGAGACGGTGTACTCGTCGACGGGGAACGGGTTGCCATCGGCGTCCTCCCCAACCTTCCTCAGCTTGATCGATGCGGTGCCGGAGACCACCAGGAACCTCTCCCACTTGCTCATATGCCAGTGGTTGCCCTTGGTGACCCCGGGCCTTGAGACGTTGATTGAGACCTGGCCGCGCTCAGGCGTGCGCAGGAACTCGGTGAACGAGCCGCGCTCGTCGTTGTTGGGCCTGAGGCCGTAGGCGAAGTGCCCCGGCTCGTAGTAGGACAGGAACGTGCTCCAGAGCTTCTTGGAGAAGGAGCCCTCGGTGAGGTCGGGCACCGAGAGCGTCTCGCGGCTGTCGCGGAAGCTGTCGAGCAGGTAGACGATCTCGCCCAGGGTCTTCACGTCGGTCCCGGGAACGTAGCAGAACCTGTCTCCCTCTACCCTCTCGAGGCCCTCGTATCCGCAGCGGTGCTCCTCCCCCAGCAGCGCCCCCAGCATCTCGTCCACGAGGTCGTCGATGTAGAGGAGCTCCAGCTCCACCGAGGGGTCGTTGACGGTGTAGGAGCGGCCGTTGGCGATTGCGTCGCAGAAGGTCGCCACCGCGGAGTTGTAGCGCGGGCGGCACCACTTGCCGTAGAGGTTGGGGAAGCGGTAGATGAGCACTGGCGCCCCCGTGCGCTCGGAATAGTCGCGGAACAGGCCCTCACCCGCCAGCTTCGACTCGCCGTAGACCGAGCCCGCGAAGCGGCCCGACAGGCTCGCCTGCGCGGAGCTGGAAAGCATGACGGGGCACGTGTTCCCGTGGCGCTCGAGGGCGTCCAGCAGCATGGAGGCGAACCCGAAGTTGCCCTCCATGAACTCGGATTGGTCCTTGGGGCGGTTGACGCCGGCCAGGTTGAAGACGAAGTCAGCGCGGGAGCAGAAGTCCTCCAGCTCAGCGTGCGTCGAGTCGAGGTCGTACTCCATGACCTCGAGGGGAAGAAGGCCCGCGTACTTCTCGCGGCGGTCCTTGCCATCGCGAACGTTCTTCAGCGCGCAGCAGAGGTTCCTCCCGACGAAGCCCCTGGCGCCTGTGACGAGGACGCGCACCCTACTGCACCGCCTCGTGCTCGCGGCCCTCGAGCGCCAGCTGCACGTACTCGGCGGTCTTGATCTTGGCGATGGTGCCCTCCACGTCGAGCCTATCGGTGTTGTGGGAGGTGTAGGACTCGTCTGCCTGGGTCTCCACCTCGCCGTCCACGACGAACTTGTCGTAGTTCAGGTCGCGCGAGTCGCAGGCCACGCGGTAGTAGCCGCCCATGTCCTCGGACCTCAGGCGCTCCTCACGGGTCATGAGGGTCTCGTAGAGCTTCTCGCCGTGGCGGGTGCCGATCACCTGGGTGCCCACGCGGCCGAAGACCTCCTGCACGGCCTCGGCGAGGTCGCCGATGGTCGAAGCCGGCGCCTTCTGGATGAACAGGTCGCCGGGGTTGGCGTGCTCGAAGGCGAACTGCACCAGGTCGACGGCCTCGTCCAGGTTCATGAGGAAGCGGGTCATGTTGGGGTCGGTGACCGTCAGCGGCTCGCCTTTTCGGATGCGGTCGATGAACAGCGGGATGACCGAGCCGCGCGAGCACATGACGTTGCCGTAGCGGGTGCAGCAGATGGTGGTTCGGCCGGCGCCGTTGCGGGCGTTGGCGTAGATGATGGACTCCATCATGGCCTTGGACTTGCCCATGGCGTTGATGGGATATGCGGCCTTGTCAGTGGACAGGCACACGACGCGGTCGACGCCCTCCTCGATCGCGGCGTGGAGCACGTTGTCCGTGCCGATGACGTTGGTGCGCACGGCCTCCATGGGGAAGAACTCGCAGGAGGGCACCTGCTTGAGGGCGGCGGCGTGGAAGATGTAGTCCACGCCGTGCATGGCGTCGCGCACGCTCTGGGCATCGCGGACGTCACCGATGAAGAAGCGCACCTTGTTGGCGAGCTCCGGAGACCTCTCCTGTAGGCGGTGGCGCATGTCGTCCTGCTTCTTCTCGTCCCGACTAAAGATGCGGATCTCGGCCAGGTCGGTGTGCATGAAGTGCTTCAGCACGGTGTTGCCGAAGCTTCCAGTGCCGCCGGTGATCATCAAGGTCTTGTCTTTGAAAACCGTCGGATTATCCATTGAAGTGCCTCTCAATCAAGTCGCATGACCTCTTTACGTCGTAGTTCTCTTCTAGATACGCCCGCCCCTTCGCGCCCATGGTCGCGGCGGTCCCGGGCGCGAAGCGCGCGCAGGTGCGCAGGAACTCATCGGGATCTGTGCTACCGCACCGGAAGCCGAAACCGTTCTCCTCCGCTATGGTCCCGACGTCAGTGGAGGGGTCCACGGCGGCGACGACGGGCTTGGACGCCTTGAGGTAGCTCAGCAGGCGCGAGGGGAAGTTGGGGATGGTGAACCGGTGGTCGAGGAAGAGCAGGCAGACGTCCGCCGACGAGACGAGGTCATCGAACTCCTCGACGGGCAGCATCGGGTAGAGCCTCGCGTGGGCGGGACGGGACTCTGAGAAGTACTCCTCAAGCCTGGGGCGATCCGTGCCGGCGCCCGCTATGGCGAAGTAGCCCACGGGATTTATCTCATTGGCCTTCAGGCACTCGATGAGAAAACCGATATCCTGCGGCTTGCCGAGGCTCCCGCCGTAGACGAAGACCATCTCCCCCGCGGGAAGTCCAAGCTTAGCGCGGAGCGCGGGCACGTCCGGGACGGGACGGGGCGCGACAGCGACGCTGTTGGGGTTGACCTCCACGGAGCCGGCGTCGATCCAGGGCTCGTGCTCGAGCAGATATGCCCTATTGGCCTCCGACATGCACCCGATGTAGTCCGCGAGCTCGTAGGACTCCTTCTCGGTCGCTTTGAAATGTCGGAACACGAGTCCCATGGGGCCAGACTCCCTCAGCATGCCCAGGTCGAGGGAGTTTTGGGGGAATATATCCTTGAGCAGAAGGTATGCCTTTGCCCCAGTGTGCTTCTTGACCTTGCCGATGAAGCCGCAGAGCGTCGTCGGGGGCGTCGTGTAGACGACGAGGTCAAACCGCTCGTCGTCGAAGTAGCGCCGGAATGCGGACCAGTACCTGCCGCCGATGGAGAGCGTCGCCACCCCCTTCTCGAGGAGGCCGCTCTTGGTGACGTTGCCGACGGCGACCTTCAGGAGCCGGACGCCGCAGGAATCGGAGAACTCAGTTGGCAGGCCGGAGCGTCTCTCCCTGGGCACCATTGCACAGACGTCGTGGCCGCGTGAGGCGAGCTCCCTCAGGAGGTCGCTGTAGATTCCGGGCCTGTCCATGGTCTCCATGGAGACCATGCAGGCGAAGAGGATCCTCATTGGGACGACTCCCTTCTCATATGCCTTGCGGGAACGCCGACATACGTGCCGGGCTCGGTTATATCCTTGACGACGACCGCGCCGGCCCCGACCATCACGTCCGCGCAGACGGAGACGTTGTTCGAGACAGTGGCCCCGGCCCCTACCCAGGTGCCGTCGCCGAGCGCGACCGTGCCGGCGAGGTGGGCGCCGACGGCTACGTGGCACCAGTCCCCGACGGAGCACTGGTGGTCGACGGAGGCGCAGGTGTTCACGATGGAACCCCTGCCCAGGGAAGCGCCGGCGTTGACGGCCGCGCAGGGCATGATCACGGAGCCCTCGCCGATGGCGGCGCTGGCGGAAATGACTGCAGAGGGGTGCACGAGCGTGACGGGGGTGAAGCCGGCGGCGATAAAGCGCTCCGTCAGCGAGCGGCGGATGGCGGGATTGCCGATCGACACGAAGAAGCGGCACGGGCGCTGCGTGAGCGCGTTGGAAACGGACCCGACGATCTCGTGCGGGAAGCCGGGTCCGACGCATGGGTCGTCGTCGGCGAACCTGATGCCCGAATATCCCATGAGCTCGGCGATCTCAGCACATACGAGGCCGTGCCCGCTCGCGCCGACCATGAGGAGCCCCGCGCGCGAATCTTTAGCAGGCATCCCGGGTCTCCTTGCTCTCATCGCCCATGAACTCGGGCATGGTCGCCTCGCCCTCAGCGCTAATGCCGGAGCGGCGGAGCGTCGCCAGGATGGTCCTTAAGAAAATGGAGGCGTCGAGGCCGAGGGACACGTTGTCCACGTACTCGACGTCATAGAGGAACTTCTCGTCCCACGATATAGAGTTGCGGCCGTTGACCTGGGCGAGTCCAGTGAGCCCGGGACGCGCCTCGTGCCGGCGGCGCTGCTCGGCACTGTAGCGCGGGAGGTACTTCACCAGTAACGGCCTCGGCCCGATAATCGACATGTCACCCCTCACGATGTTAAACACCTCGGGCAGCTCGTCCAAGCTCGTGGAGCGCAGGACGCTGCCGAACTTGGTCAGGCGCTGCTCGTCAGGCAACAGGTTTCCGTCGGCGTCGCGCTCGTCGGTCATCGTGCGAAACTTATATAGGTTGAACACTTTCTCGTCGCGGCCGGGACGCGGCTGGCGGAACAGCACAGGGCTGCCCAATTTTACGCGCACAAGAATTGCCACGATCGCCAGTACCCACCAGAAGAGAATGAGCAGGACAAGAGACAGGCACAGGTCAATGACTCGTTTGCCATATCGCTGATAGAACGTCTCGTTACCAAGCCTACTCAAAACAACGCCTAATCACTCCGATGATTACGTCCTGCTGCTCGGGAGTCATCTTGTTGTCGGAGGGCAGGCAGAGACCACGATGGAAGATATCGGCGCCTACATCCAAAGGCAAGCCATCTGCACCTGTTGCGCCGCCGGAAATATACGCATTGGTCTTAGCTCGACCATTGCCCTCGCGCGTTACGAAAGCATTCATGCGATAAATAGGCTGCATGTGCATAGGCTTCCAAATGGGACGACCCTCGGCGTTAATGGCGGCAATAGCCTCAAGAATCTCGGTGGGACAGCTCTTGCCAGGCTCGCTTGCGTAAAGTGCCTCACTCTCGCCTCGAACCTGCTTGCACATTGCGCTAGTATCAATCAGCATGCAAGAAAGCCAGAAGTTAGGCTCGCAAACGTTGGGGTCATAGGGGTTCATGCTCACCGGCAGACCCTTGAAGCCCTCTTTGTAACGCATGTAAATAGCCTTCTTTTGGGCAATATGCTCCTCCAGATACGGAATCTGACCACGCACGACACCGGCAATTACATTGCTCATGCGATAGTTATAACCAAGCTCCTCATGCTGGTACCAGGGAGCAGCCTCGCGCGACTGGGTCGACCATTTGCGCGTTTTATCAGCTGCCTCTTTGCTTTCCGTCAAGAGCATGCCACCAGCGGAACCAGTAATGATCTTATTGCCGTTAAAGCTAATGGCGCCGATGTCACCAAACGTGCCGGTCTGACGACCCTTATACGTGGCGCCAAGTGACTCAGCAGCATCCTCAACAAGGACAGCCCCGTGCGCATCGCAAATTGAACGAAGCTCTTCGACTTTGCCAGGCGTTCCGTATAGATGCGCCGCCACAACGACCTTTGCAGTCGGATGCAGTTCGAACGCCTTTTCAAGAGCGACGGGATCCATATTCCAAGTGTCTCGCTCGGTATCGATAAATACAGGGACACCGCCCTCGTAAACAACTGGGTTCACCGTTGCGTCGAACGTCATATCGCTGCAAAGGACCTCATCACCGGGCTTAATTCCAGCAAGCTTCATGGCAAGATGCAAGGCAGAAGTACCACAAGAAAGGGCAACGGCATAGCCGCAACCAATCTTTTTAGCCATTTGGCGCTCGACTTCGTTGATATTCTCCCCTACCGTCGACATCCAGTTGGTCTCATATGCCTCGGTAATGTATTTGAGCTCATCGCCGTGCATGGTCGGCGAGCTTAGCCAAACCTTATTCTCAAAGGGCTTGATATCCATCGTGACTCCTTATCCCTAATCGTTGAGCTGTGGATGATACGTAGGTACAACCTCGGCGAGAACGGACTTGACCGTGTCGTTATCCTTGTCGAGGCAGTCGTGAAGCTTCTCGAGCTTGTCTTTGATTTCTTCCATCTTGTCGGCCTCTGCCGTGGAAATGCGAATCTCGGAATGCTCGGTAGGCAGGAGCTGCTCGTTGTCCATAAGGAGCTCCTCGTACATCTTTTCGCCAGGACGCAGGCCGACTTCTTTGATCTGGATATCTTTGCCAGGCTTAAGACCGCTCAGCGTAATTAGGTTGATGGCAAGGTCGTAGATCTTGACCGGCTCACCCATGTCCAGTACAAAAATCTCGCCGCCATGCGCCAAAGCGCCGGCAGTAATGACAAGCTTGCTGGCCTCTGGGATGGTCATGAAGTAACGCGTGATGTCCTTGTGCGTAATGGTGATAGGGCCACCCTCGCGAAGCTGGCGCTTAAACAGCGGGATGACCGATCCGTGACTACCCAGAACATTACCAAAGCGAACAGCCGTAAAGACGGTCATACTTTTTGCCGCGTAATACTGAACGATCATCTCGTCCATACGCTTGGTGGCACCCATTACGTTCGTGGGATTAACGGCCTTATCGGTAGAAATCTGCACGTAGTGGCTGCACTGGTACTCATCAGCAAGGCGCACGACATTGAGCGTGCCAAAAACGTTATTCTCGATTGCCTCGCGGGCGTTGTGTTCCATAAGAGGAACGTGCTTGTGGGCTGCAGCGTGGAAAACAACTTGTGGATGGTACTTCTCAAAGACTTTGGTAATCGCGGGGAGATGCGTAATGGAGCCGATATAGACTTGAATATCAGTGCCTTGATCATGAGCGGTCTTTATGATGTCGTGATACAGCTCATAGGTAGTGTTCTCGTAAATGTCAAACAACACGATTTGCGCAGGCTTTGCCGGAAGCAGCTGACGTACAAGCTCTGAGCCAATAGATCCGCCGCCGCCCGTGACCAAAATGCGCTTACCGGTAACGTAGCCCATCTGGTTAAGGTCAAGCGATTTTTCCTCACGAGAAAGCAAGTCACTGATTTCGACCTCACGAAGGGCAACCCTGCCTACACCATCCTGCGGAATATCGCGGACATTGGGGAGCGTGAGGACCCTATGACCTGTTTTCATGCACAGGTCATAGATACGCTGACGCTCTTCATGCGTGGCACTCGGAATTGCCACGACAATCTGTTCTGCTTCACTATCGTGCGCAATAGAAGGGATATCGGCGCAAGTACCGCAAACCTTAACGTCATGAATACGCTGGTTTTGCTTGTTGGGGTCATCGTCAACAACGGCAACCGGATCTCCGATCATATCAGGGTCTCCGTTGAGCATACGTTTGATGGAAAGAGAGCCGGTCTCACCTGCTCCTACGATGAGCGTACGCGGGAGATGCGCATCGGAATTGCTTTTAAAGCGCCAGAGCTGGCTGCCATAAATGGCGCGAATGGCAAAGCGGCCGCCACCGCAAATAATGAGGATGACAGCCCATGCCATAACGTCCTCTCGAAGGGTCATGCCCTTGCCAAATAACACGTTAAAGATAACGTCGCCAATGACTGAGCCTACCGTTACAGCAGCAACAATACGTCCAGCCTCGGAAATGCTCGCATAGCGCCACAAGCTGCTATACATATGAAAGAACCAAAAGACGACAACGTTAACAAGCGCAAGCACAAGAATAGCCGGGCATGCGCCGGCTGCTCCGCTGAGCGTCGCCCAATGCTGCGTTCCCCACGATGCAACAAACACAGCAATAAAAGTTGCAGCAACGTCATATGCCATCAACGCATACGGTTCAAAGGCGCTCAGCTTCCCCTTTTGCTTTGCGCTCTTAGATTCTGTGTTCAAAGCTCTTCTTCTCTTCCCTGTTGATCCCGTTATCCCCGGCCCTCGGGGATCCTCCCTGTTCCGTTAAACAGTCGCCTGCAGCTAGGCGATCGCCTTTTTAAGGCTTCGCATTACGCGCTGCTCGCTTGAAAGCACCGCGAGGCCAACGCGGGTGGTCACGCATCGGCCGCACAAGTTGAGCTCCAAATAAGCAGTGCTCTTGCGTCTGTTAATGGTTTTGATAAGGCCTTCGTGGCCTAGCAGCGGACCTGCCGTCACTACGACCTGGTCGCCGTCCTTTAGGGCCTCGCTCATGGGCACTACGCGGTCTCCCCTATGCGTAAAGCCGCCAATAAGCTGGACCTCTTCTTTTGCCAGCGGCACAAACTGACCATCCTGGGCAAGCACCCGGGCAAAGTCGTCCATGCGTAGCAAATACTGTTGCACGGTTCGGGGATCTGACGTATCGCAGATAAGATAACCGGGAAAGAGTGGCTTGGTTGTGTTGACCCATTCGCCGTGTACCTTGATCTCAGTTTGATATTGGGGATAAAAGAGCTCCTGCATGGCACCAGCCGGCACCACATGCTCTATGCGCTCGCGCATTACATCTTCGCGACCGTTAATGACCTGAATCACATACCACACGAGCACCACCCCCTTGCTGTCTTACGTGTGGCTCACGTGGTTTGGGTATGGCTTCGCCAGGGCGCGTGTGCGCGAAGGCGCTCCATATTCAAACCCTGAGCCCAGTTAGACAAGCACGTGGCTCTGCCCCACCGTGAACGGTATGTAAAAGCGCAGTTGCTAGAGTCGCGGACGTGTATCGCAAAAAGACCGCGACTCCAGCTGGCTGCGTGCGGCCCAGTCAAGCGGGTACAAAACTGAACCGCACGCAAACAGCTGAAGGACTGCTACGCATTGACACGCAAGCTATTAAATGCATCCTAGAATTAACTCAATGCAAATAACGTCGCATGACATCTTTATTGGAGCTCGTGGTGTTTCTGGCACCGCCGTTACGGCCGGATGCTGATCGACCCTGCGCTTTGTGGCTTGCTGAAGCCGTGAGCACAGTTGAACTCATGTAACGTTAGGTATCCTAGCACAAGCTGATAGCGAAACTGATTTGGGTTGCGTTGGACAACATATCGTTCATTTGGCGTGCTTAAGGGGGTTGTTTTGGGATGTTGTTCACGTTGGCGCAGGTTATTGGGGTGCCGCAACGGGCGCCCGAGTAAATGCAGGCAAACCTAGGCTTTAATACGCAAAAGGAATTACGTGGTGCTTACGAATAATGTACAGAACTGGGAAATAAATTGCACAACATCTTGCGGGCGTGTGGGTATGGGCGTTGCATTGCGAAGATGCTCATCACACACTAGGCACGTCTGGCTACAGAGTCAACGCCTTTAGAGGCGATTTGTTGGATAACTTTTGGGGCGCAGTTGTCGCAAATTTTGCGACAACTGCTGCAGACGGCAAACTTGAACAGGAAAGCAATTTGCAAATTTTGCAAAAATGCAGTTCAGGCCGTTAAAAATCGTATGCAAATAAAAAAGGCCACTCTATTGAGTGGCCTTACATTCACGATGGTGGAGACGAGGGGGATCGAACCCCTGACCTCTTGACTGCCAGTCAAGCGCTCTCCCAGCTGAGCTACGCCCCCGTGACGAGGAGATACTATAGGGGAAGACTTTCTTTGATGCAAGGACTTTTTTTGAGTTGATTGTCTTACTTACGGGTTTTCCTGGGACGGGGGTAAATTAGCTATTTTAGCTTTGGCGAAAATAGCTAATTTACCCCCGTCCCGATAAAACCCTCACGCCGCGATGCCTTACTTGTAGAGGTAGGCGATCGCCATCCCTTGGTGGACTTGGATCTTGGCCGTTTTCCTTACGACATTAGAGATGCCCGTGTCGGCTAACAAGCCCAGGGGGCTGTGGTCTAACTCCCATTCTAGGCCGTGTTCGCTTATCTCTGTGTTGGGAGCGATGGCGATGATGGAGAAGGTTTTACCCTCGGCGCCCTCGATGGTCCAGGTCTCCTCCTGGTGCAGGATTCTGGCCGTCACTTCGTCTTCTTCGATCCAGACGGGGGCGTCCGCATAGCCTGCCAGAAGCCCTAACACAGACAGGGCCATGTCCGGGCGGCCGCCGGTGGCGCAGGTTGCTACCACTTCGGCACCTGGCCAACGACGGTGGACGGTATCGAGCGCCAGTGCCAGATCGGTGTAGTCCTTGTAGGGGTCGTGGCGTTCAACTTCAAAGTCGGTGGCGGCATCGACTAACGCACGACCCGCATCGCTCACCGTGTCGGCATCCCCCACATAAACGTCGCAGCCCAGACCGGCGCCCAGCAGTGCGTCGAGCCCGCGGTCCACGGCGACAACATGGTCACACTCCCCTGCTAACTTACGCAACAGATCCGCGCTCGCCACCACGGGCGAGCCGCAGACCACTAATACCTTGCAAGCCACAGCCCTCGCCTATCCCTCAAACGAAAGCACACGGGCCAGATCCAGGTCTTCATAGCTGTCGATAAAGATATCGCAGTTGGCGCGCACGTCGTCGTGCTCCATACGGCCGTGCGGGTCATAAATACCCACACGCTTAAAGCCGGCGACCCCAGAGCTCTTAAGGCCAAAAACCGCGTCCTCAAACACCCAGGTGCGATCAAACTTGTGCCCATGGCGCTCCTCCAAACGACGCAGCGCCAGCTCGTACACGTCGGGGAACTGCTTGGAGCGTCCCGCCTCGCCCGTCGTGGTAATAAACTCCATATAGCGATTAAGGCCAGCACCCGAAAGGGCAGACTTCACCAGTTCGGCCGGCGTGGACGTAGCAACGCACATGGCAATACCGGCCTCCTCCGCCTGCTTCAAAAACGCAAGCAGGCCCTCGCGCGGCGGCACCTTGGAGTACCCATCAATCAAAATGTCGCTCAGCTCGCGATACAGCTCCTCGCCATTCGCGCCAATGCCCCACGTGTCGTGGTAGGCCTGGCACTCGTCCTCGAGCGACAAATGCTCAAACTGGGCAAAATCGTCGACCGTCACGTCAATACCGTGGCGGTGCAATAACTCGGGCTGGGCATAGGCCCAAACGGGGGTGCTATTAACCAGTGTGCCGTCGCAATCGAAAATAAAAGCGACATTGTGAGCGGCGGTCTGGGACATAAACATACCTTTCGATGTCAAATGGTAAACAACCTGCTAAAAACGTTTTACCAAACGTTAATCTACTAGTCTAGAAACCCTATTTGGTAAAACTGTCAAGAGTTTTACCATCGCAATTCTGCCAGTGGTATAAACATGGCGCTCGCCGATTAAACGCCGCCGCAAATCCACTTTTCTCCATAAAAGTAACGAACAGGTGTTATCGTATTTCGTGCCGAAAGTTCCACCGAGCACGCGAGGTGGAACGAATCATAGAACTATCGCCGTCCCCTCGATTCGTGCAGCCTTGGACCTTTCGCATCTAGTCACCAAGGCAACACGCTGCCGCGTCATGATGGGATCAAACGTGAGCGATACAAAGCTAAAGCCAGCAACCAAAAAGCCTGCTACCCGTAAAGCCGCCCCGCACGCACCGGAGCTCTCTAAGGACGATGTCTACCTGTTTGGCATTGGCATGTGGGAGCGCAGCTGGGAAAAGATGGGCGCGCACCCCGACACGCAGAACCGTACGCGCGGTTGGCGCTTTTGCGTTTGGGCGCCCGACGTAAAGAGCGTCCATGTCATTGGCGAATTTAACGACTGGAATGAGGAAGCCAACCCGCTGGTGCCCGTGCATACGAGCGCTATTTGGGAAGGCTTTATTCCTGGTGCCGAGCAGGGCCAGCTCTATAAGTATCTCATCGAGACCAACGAGGGCGAGAAGCTCTACAAGGCCGATCCGTATGCCTTTAAGGCCGAGTGCCCTCCGGGAACAGCGAGCGTGCTGTGGACCCTCGACGGCTATAAGTGGAACGACGCCGCATGGCTCAAGCGCCGCGCCGGCCACAACCACATGTCGCAGCCGCTGAACATCTACGAGGTGCATATTGGCTCGTGGAAGCGCCACGGCGATGCGCCGCAGGGCGATCCGGACGAGTACGGCAACTATCCTGGCCCCATGGATCCCTTCCCCGCGCAGCGCGGCGAGTTCTATACCTACGACGACCTGTCGGTGGAGCTCGTGGACTACGTGCGCGACATGGGCTACACGCATATCGAGGTCATGCCGCTCATGGAGCATCCCTTCGATGGCTCCTGGGGCTACCAGACGACCGGCTACTATGCCGCCACGTCGCGTTATGGCAACCCGCAGCAACTCATGCACCTTATCGATGCATGCCACGAGGCGGGCATTGGCGTGATCATGGACTGGGTGCCCGGCGGTTTTTGCGCCGACGCCCACGGCCTTGCCACCTTTAACGGCCATATGCTGTTTGAGCACGAGATTCACCCCAACTGGGGCACGCACAAGTTCGACTTCGCTCGTGGCGAGGTCCGCTCCTTCTTGGTCTCCAACGTGCTGTACTGGCTCGAGAACTTCCACGTGGACGGCATTCGCATGGACGGCGTGTCCAGCATGCTGTACCTCAACTTTGGCATCGACGATCCGGGGCAAAAGAAGTTCAACAAGTACGGTACCGAGGAGGACCTGGACGCCAGCGCATTTATCCGCCAGGTCAACTGCGCCGTGGAGGCGCACCACCCCGACGTGATGATGATGGCCGAGGAGTCCACCGCGTGGCCGCTCGTGACCTACCCGCCGCAGGACGGCGGTCTGGGCTTCCACTACAAGTGGGACATGGGCTGGATGAACGATACCCTGCACTACATGCAGACCGATTTTCCGTGGCGCCCCGGCAACCACGGGCTGCTCACGTTCTCCATCATGTACGCCTTTACCGAGAACTTTATTTGCCCGCTGAGCCACGACGAGGTCGTACACGGCAAGTGCTCGCTGATCGGCCGCATGCCGGGCGACTGGTGGCGCCAATTTGCCGGCCTGCGCACGCTGGCCTTCTACCAGATGACGCATCCCGGTGCCAAGCTCAACTTTATGGGCAACGAGATCGGCCAGTTTATTGAGTGGCGCTACTACGAGTCCATCCAGTGGTTCCTGACCGAGGAGTACGAGACCCACCGTCATCATCAGGCGTTTATCAAGGCACTCAACCACCTGTACACCGCCGAGCCCGCCCTGTACGAGCGCGGCTACACCGACGACGGCTTTACCTGGATCGATGCGGACAACTCCAAGCAGTCCATCGTGAGCTTTGTGCGTCAGGGCGAGGACGTCGACGACGATCTGGTGATCTTGATCAACTTTGACCCGGCGAGCTACGAGAGCTTCCGCGTGGGCGTGCCGCGCGAGGGTGACTGGGAGGTCATCTTCGATTCTGACCGTCCTGAGTTTGGCGGCAGCGGCTATGCCGGCAAGGAGCCCTACACCTGCTCGAGCGAGCCCTATCCCTGGAACGGGCAGATGGACTCCATCGAGATTAAGGTACCCGGTCTGGCAGGTGTAGTGCTTAAGCGCCGCGGTCCCAGCAGCTACAAGCCGCCCGTGGTCGAGGAGCCCAAGGCTGCGCCCAAAAAGCGCATGTCTTCGGTGAAGCCCAAGCCTGCGGCTGCTAAGAAGGCTCCGGCTAAGGCCAAGGCTACGACGACCAAGGCCAAGGCCAAGGCTGCCGCAAAGCCCGCTGCTAAGGCCGCAGCCAAGAAACCGGCTGCCAAAAAGGCCGCTACCAAGGCCAAGTCTGCTTCTGTTAAGCCGTCTGCCAAGGATGCGTAACAAAACCGTTACAGCTGTAATTACCCGCCCCGACGAGGCGTAGGATACAAGTCATAACCGTTCCGGGAGAAACATCCCCGGGGGAAAGGAACGTATGAATAAGATCTTCGACAACAAGCAGGAGTTTACCGAGCTCTATCGCGATGCCGTCATGAGCATTAGCGGCAAGAGCGTCGAGGCCGCCAGCGACCTCGACCGCTTTAACGCCCTGGCCAAGCTCGTGGCCGAGAAGGCGCGCACCGTTGCCACCAAGAGTGACGCCCGCGTCACCGCCGAGGGCAAAAAGCGCGTGTACTACTTCTCGATCGAGTTTTTGATCGGCCGCCTGCTCGACAACTACCTGCTCAACTTTGGCGTGCGCGACATGGTCGCCGAGGCGCTCGACGACATGGGCTTTGACCTGTCCGTCATCGAGAACCAGGAGCCCGATCCGGCCCTGGGCAACGGTGGCCTGGGTCGTCTGGCCGCGTGCTTCCTGGATTCCATGGCAGCCGAGGGCATTGCCGGCTACGGCAACGGCATGCGCTACCGCTACGGCCTGTTTAAGCAGGAGATCGTCAACGGCAGCCAGGTCGAGGCCACCGACGAGTGGCTCACCCACGGCTATCCTTGGGAAGTCCGTCGTCAGGACAAGGCCGTGACCATTAAGTTTGGCGGCCGCGTCGAGGGCTTTGAGGAGAACGGCCGCACGTTCTACCGCACGGTAGACACGCAGGACATCCTGGCCGTCCCCTATGACATCCCCGTTGTGGGCTATGCCGGCGAGACCGTCAACAAGCTGCGCGTCTGGGCTGCCGAGCCGGTCGAGGAGCACTTCGATCTGGAGGCCTTCAACCGCGGCGACTACGCCCTGGCCGACGCCGAGCGCGCCGAGGCCGAGGCCATCAGCGCCATCCTCTACCCCAACGACGCCGGCGAGCACGGCCGTCTGCTGCGCCTGAAGCAGGAGTACCTGTTTGTCTCGGCCGGCATCTACAGCCTGCTCGACACCTTTGAGAAGGAGCACGGCGAGAACTGGGAGCTGCTGCCGCAGTTTGTGGCCATCCACACCAACGACACGCACCCCGCCATGTGCGGCCCCGAGCTCATGCGCATCCTCATCGACGAGAAGAAGCTCGAGTGGGACGACGCCTGGAACATCGTGACGCAGGTCGTGAGCTACACCAACCACACCATCCTGCCCGAGGCTCTGGAGAAGTGGCCCATCGGCACGTTCTCCAAGCTCCTCCCCCGCGTGTACCAGATCATCGACGAGATCAGCCGTCGTTGGCACGAGTCGTTCGACACCACGCAGGAGGGCTGGCAGGAGCGTCTGCGCCAGACCGCCATTCTGTGGGACGGCGAGATTCGCATGGCCAACCTGTCTGTGATCTGCAGCCACAGCGTCAACGGCGTGGCCAAGATCCACTCCGACATCATCAAGAACATCGTGCTCAAGGACTTCTATGCCCTGACGCCCGAGAAGTTCAACAACAAGACCAACGGCATCTCGCACCGTCGCTTCTTTGCCGAGGCCAACCCCACCTATGCCAAGCTCGTGACCGATGCCATTGGCGATGGCTGGCTCAAGGACGCCTTTGAGCTGGAGAAACTAAAAGAGTTCCAGAACGACACCGAGTTCCTGAAGGCCGTGGGTGCCTCCAAGCGCGCCAACAAGGAGCGTCTGGCCGCCTACGTTAAGGCCGAGACCGGTCTGGTCATTGACCCCAACACCGTCTTCGACGTTCAGGTAAAGCGCTTCCATGCCTACAAGCGCCAGCTCATGAACATCATGAAGGTGATGGACATCTACAACCGTCGCATCGCCGATCCCAACTTCCACGTGACGCCGACGACCTTCATCTTTAGCGGCAAGGCAGCCTCGAGCTACACCTTTGCCAAGGAGACCATCCGCCTCATTAACTCCGTGGCCGACGTCATCAACAATGATGCACGCGTCAACGAGGTCATGAAGGTCTGCTTTATCCCCAACTTCCGTGTGAGCAACGCCCAGCTCATCTACCCCGCCGCCGAGATCTCGGAGCAGATTTCCACGGCCGGCAAGGAGGCCTCGGGCACGTCCAACATGAAGCTCATGATGAACGGCGCCATTACGCTGGGCACCCTCGACGGCGCCAACATCGAGATCGCCGACCTGGCCGGCCGCGAGAACGAGGCCATCTTTGGCCTGACCGCCCCCGAGGTCGAGCAGCTGTGGGCATCGAACAGCTACTTTGCTTGGGATACGCTCAACAACGATCGCGAGCGTCTGGGCCGCGTGATGGACGAGCTCAAGGACAACACCTTTGCGGGTCTTTCGGGCAACTTCGAGAGCATCTACAACGAGCTCATGAACAACAACGATCCCGACCTGGTCATGGCCGACTTCCGCAGCTACGTGGATGCGTGGGAAAAGCTCACTGACAGCTACGGTGACCAGGAGACCTGGAACCGCAAGGCTCTGCTCAACACCGCCTCGAGCGGCTGGTTCTCGAGCGACCGCACCATTCGCGAGTACCGCGACGAGATCTGGCACGCGTAAAGGCGCGCGAGTCCCCTTTGCCGCACGGCATTACTCGACGGGCGCGACCGAGCGCCGCGCCCGTCGCTAATGGGTTTAGGAACATCGATGACAGAAGGAGAGATCGATGAGTAAGAAAGAATGCATCGCGATGCTCCTCGCAGGAGGACAGGGCAGCCGATTGGGGGCACTTACCCAAAAGATCGCCAAGCCGGCGGTTAGCTTTGGTGGTAAGTTTCGCATTATCGACTTCTCTCTGTCCAACTGCTCCAACTCGGGCATCGACACGGTGGGCGTTCTGACGCAGTATCGCCCCTACCTACTGCATGCCTATGTGGGCTCTGGCGAGGCGTGGGATCTGGACAGCCGCGACGGTGGCGTGTCGATCCTGCCGCCGTACGAGACGCAGACCGGCGGCGCCTGGTATGCGGGCACGGCCGACGCCATTACGCAGAACCTCGACTACATCAAGACCAACGACCCCAAGTACGTCCTGATTCTTTCGGGCGATCACCTGTATCGCATGGACTACCGCAAGATGCTCAAGACGCACATTGAGAACAACGCCGACCTCACGGTGAGCGTTATGCCCGTACCGTGGGAGGAGGCCAGCCGCTTTGGCATCCTGACCACCGACCCCGAGGACGGCCGCATCACCAAGTTTACCGAGAAGCCCGAGAAGCCCGATTCGAACCTCGCGTCCATGGGCATCTACATCTTCTCGGCCGACGTGCTGATCGAGGCGCTCGAGGAGGACGCTCTGGATCAGCGCTCGAGCCACGACTTTGGCAAGGACATCATCCCCAAGCTGCTCGGCGAGAACAAGCGCCTGTACAGCTACGAGTTCCACGGTTTTTGGAAGGACGTCGGCACCATCGCCAGCTTCCACGAGACCTCGATGGACCTGCTGGGTAACAACCCCGAGTTCGATCTGTTTGACAAGAACTTCCCCATCATGTCCAACATCACCACGCGTCCGCCGCACTACATTGGCCCGGACGGCCGCCTGGACGACTGCCTGGTCTCCAACGGCTGCAAGATCTACGGCACCGCCCGCCACTCGATCCTTTCGACCGATGTCATCATCGAGGAGCGCGCTGTGGTCGAGGACTCCGTGTTGCTGCCGGGTGCGCACGTTAAGAGCGGCGCGCACATCTGCCGCGCTATTTTGGGCGAGAACTCCACGGTCGAAGAGGGCGTGAAGCTCGGCTCTGTCGATACCACCAAGGATACGGCCGTCGTTGGAAATGACGTCGTTATCGGGAAGGGGGAATGATCCGATGATCAATCGCAAGGCCATCGGCTATATCACCGCTAACTACTCTTCGACCTACGGCAGCGTGCTGCTCAAGGACCGCCCCATCGCGTCCGTTCCGTTTTTGGGCCGCTACCGCCTGATCGACTTTCCGCTGTCCAACATGATGAATGCCGGCATTAAGACCGTCGGCGTCGTCATGCCGGGCAACTACCGCTCGCTGATCGACCACGTGGGCTCGGGCAAGGACTGGGGCTTGGACCGCAAGAAAGGCGGCCTGTTCATGGTGCCCGGCAACGCGTATGGCACCACCAAGGGCGGCATGCGCTTCCTGCTGCGCGACATCATCTCCAACAAGACGCTGTTCCAGCGCTCGGACAAGCCCTATATTGTGATGATGGGCACCAACATCATCTTTAACATGGACCTCAACACCATCATCGAGGCGCACGAGAACTCCGGTGCCCAGATGACCGTTGTGTACTGCAAGGCCACGCGCAACGTTGATGACGAGACCAAGCTCGAGATTAACGAAAACGGCCGCCTGACGGGCGTGAGCGCCGGCGTCGTGTACGGCGACAACGCGTCTATGGACTGCTGCATCGTCAACCGCGAGACGCTGCTCGAGATTATCGACCACTACCAGGCCGCCGACTATCTGGACCTGCTCGAGGCAATCCAGGGCGACTTTGGCAACATCGACGTGTGCAGCTACGAGTACAAGGGCGAGGTCGTGGGCGTGTTTAGCGAGAAGTCGCTGTATCGCCGCAGCATGGACCTGCTCGACCAGACCGTGGCCGATCAGCTCTTCGATCCCGAGCGCCCGATCCTGACCAAGGCTCACGACGTGCCGCCTTCGCGTTATGCGACCGGCAGTCACGCGTGCAACTCGATCATCTCGGCCGGCTGCATCATCAAGGGCACCGTGCGCAATTCGATCCTGTCGCGCGGCGTTATGGTTGAGGAAGGTGCGTCGGTCACCAACTCGATCATCAACCAGAGCTGCATCATCAAGAGCGGCGCCCGCGTCGAGAATGCCATTCTGGACAAGAACAACGTGGTTCCCACCAACACCGAGCTTCGCGGCACGCCCGAGAACATCCTGGTGCTGGGCAAGGCTCCGTTAACTTCCGACACCACCATCGTACGTTAACGTTGGCACCGCAACATCGCTCGTAACATGTAGAATAGCCGCCCGGTTAGCGCCAGGCGGCTATTCTCGAATTGCAACATAGGAGACAATATGGCAGATTCCAGCAAAAAGATGCAGATCGTGTTTGCCTCGGCCGAGTGCGCACCGTTTGTTAAGACCGGTGGTCTGGGTGACGTGGCGGGCTCGCTGCCTGCGGCGCTCGTGCGCGCCGGCGCCGAGGTTATCGTGATGGTGCCCAAGTACGCCACCATCAAGGACGAGTACAAGGCGCAGATGGAGCACTTCTCCGACTTTTACGTAAGCCTGGGCTGGCGCAATGAGTACTGCGGTCTCGAGAAGCTCGAGCACGACGGCGTCACCTATATGTTCATCGACAACGAACGCTACTTTGCGCGCGACTATCCGTACGGCTTCTTTGACGACGGCGAGCGTTTTGCGTTCTTCTCCAAGGCCATCACCGAGAGTCTGCAGCACCTGCCGGCCGGCTTTGAGTGCGACATCCTGCACTGCAACGACTGGCAGACGGCACTGGCGCCCGTGTTTTTGCGCGAGTTCTACCAGGGCTTGCCGCTGTACGACCGCGTCAAGACCGTGTTCTCGATCCACAACGTGGCGTTCCAGGGCCAGTTTAGCGACACCGTGATGGAGGACATCCTGGGTGTGGCGCATATTCCCGCCGCCGCCTCGCAGCTGCGTTGCGACGCCTGCAGCGTCAACTACATGCTGGGCGCGCTGCGCTATGCCGACGCCATCACCACGGTGAGCCCCACCTATGCGGCCGAGATCCAGACGCCCGAGTTTGGCGAGGGCCTGGACGGTGTGCTGCGCGAGCGCTCCTATGCGCTGCAGGGCATTTTGAATGGCATCGACGTCGCGGGCTTTGACCCGGCGACCGACAAGCGCATTGCCGCCAACTACACCGTGGAGGACCGCACCGGCAAGGCCGTGTGCAAGGCCAAGCTGCAGGAAGAGCTGGGGCTTGAGGTGCGCGACGACCGCCCGCTCATGGTGATGGTCACGCGCCTGACGCGCCAAAAGGGCTTGGACCTAGTCATGTACGCGCTCGACCGCATTCTGGCCGGCGGCGTTCAGGTGGCCGTGCTGGGCACTGGCGACCGCGACTACGAGGACGGCCTGCGCTACTTCCAGCACAAGTACCCCGGCACCATGGCCGCGCGTATCGAGTTTGACCCGGCGCTGTCGCAGCGCATGTACGCCGCCGCCGACATGTTCCTGATGCCTTCGAAGTTTGAGCCCTGCGGTCTGTCGCAGATCATCGCCATGCGCTACGGCACCCTGCCTATCGTGCGCGAGACCGGTGGCCTGAAGGACACCGTGCGGCCGTACAACGAGTTTACCGGCGAGGGCACGGGCTTCTCGTTTAGAAACTTTAACGGAGATGAGATGGGCGACGCGGTGTTCCGCGCGGCGCGCCTGTTCTGGGATAACCGCGACGCTTGGAACCAGCTGGTCACGCAGGCCATGAGCCAGGACTTTAGCTGGACGCGCTCGGCCGACAAGTATCTGGACCTGTACTTCTTTATGCATCCGGAGATTGAGAGGCCGGCGGCTGTTGTGGAGGCTGCGGCTGAGAAGCCCGTGGCTGTTGAGGAGCCCAAGGCCGAGGAGAAGCCGGTTGAGGCTGAGCCCGCAAAGGCCGAGCCTGAGGTGAAGGCTGAGGTTGCTTCTGAGGCAGAGGCCGAGGTCAAGCCCGCTGCAAAGCCCGCAGCTAAGAAGACCACGACCCGCAAGACGACCGCCAAGAAGGCTACGACGACCAAGGCTGCTGCGTCTAAAACGACAGCTGCCAAGACAACGACCACGCGCAAGCGCACGACCGCCGCAGCCAAGAAGGCCGCTACGGCCAAGGCTACCCCGAAGAGTGCCGCAAAGCCCGCTGTCAAGGTCGAGGAAACCCCCGTCGAGCCCAAGGCCGAGACAGCTATCGAGACGAAGCCGGCCGCAAAGACCACCACGCGCAAGCGCAGCACGACGACGACCAAAAAGACCACGACTAAGGCCGCAGCTACCAAGACAGAGGCTAAGCCCGCTACCGTCAAAGAGGAGCCCAAGCCCGAGGTAAAGCCCGAGCCGGCACCGAAGGCGGCCGAGGTCAAGGCTAAGACCAAGGCTGCCCCGAAGGCAGAGGCTAAGCCCGAGCCTGCCAAGGAGACCCCGGTCTCCCCCGCCGCTCCGGCAGAGGAAAAGGCCCCGTCCAAGAAGACGTCCGTCCGCAAGGCCACGGCTGCCCGAAAGCGCCGCTAGCCCACAGACGATCCAAAACCTCATCAAACCCTAAGCAAGGGGCGCTCCAACCGGGCGCCCCTTTTCTGTAGAAAGTGGTAAAACGATTTTCTAGGACAACCGTTCGCCGATGATAAACGGATGTTGTTTATACACCCTGTGTACAACAGATATACTTACATCCTGTGCGTAAAGCCCATGGCCCGCAGGCCGTGATTCTATTGAACTGGACCGTACTATGAGATTGATACACAACAGCCGTCTGCCGCAGTTTCGCACTCCGTTTGGCGCTGTGACCACTGGAACTTCCGTTTCGCTGTCGGTAATTTTGGAGGATGCCGACCCCAACCAGGCAACGCTTACCCTGCGTACCTGGGTCGACGAGATCGGGGAAACTCTGTATCCCATGACGCACGAGGGCGACGGCATCTTCACCGCCGAGCTAGAGTGCACCGAGCCCTGTCTTATCTGGTACAGCTTTATATGCAATATCGAGGGCCAACCCGAGGTCCGCTTGGGCGCACCGCAGGGACGCACCGGCGGCGAGGGCGTAACCTACGACTACGCCGAAGTGCCGTCGTTCCAGATCACCGTCTACAAGCACCGCGAAGTTCGACCCAAGTGGTACGAGCGCGGTATGGTCTACCAGATCTTCCCCGATCGCTATGCCCGCGACGAGCACTGGCGCGAGCGCACGCTGGCCGAGGTCGGAAAGCCGCGTCGCGGCATTCAGCGCCGCATGGTCGAGGACTGGAACGAGCCGCCCGTATACGAGCGCGCCGAGGACGGCTCCATCAAGACCTGGGACTTTTACGGCGGATCGCTCAAGGGCATACAAGAAGACCTGCCTCGCATCGCCGAGCTGGGATTTACAGCCATCTACCTCAACCCCATTTTTGAAGCCGCGAGTAACCACCGCTACGACACCGCCGATTACACCAAGATCGATCCAATTCTGGGCACCGAACAGGACTTTACTGAGCTGTGCGAGGCGGCCGAGAAGCTGGGCATTTCCATCATTCTCGACGGTGTGTTCAACCACACGGGCGACGATTCGATCTACTTCAACCGCTACGGCAACTACCCCGGCGTGGGCGCGTGGCAGAGCGAGGATTCGCCGTGGCGCGATGCGTTTTATTTCCATGAGGACGGCTCGTACGACTGCTGGTGGGGCGTGGGCAATATGCCCGCCATCAATGAGAGCTCCGAACTGGTACGCGAGCGGCTCCTGGGCAAGGACGGCGTAATCCGTAAATGGCTACGTGCCGGCTCCCATGGCTGGCGTCTCGACGTGGCCGACGAGCTTTCCGATGACTTCCTGGCCGAGATCAAAAAGGCCGTGCTCGCCGAGAAGCCCGACGCGCTGTTGCTCGGCGAAGTCTGGGAAGACGCCTCCAACAAGATTAGCTACGGACATCTGCGCCGCTACCTGCAGGGCTCCGAGCTGGACTCTGCCATGGATTATCCCTTCCGCGACATGGTCATCGGCTTTTTGATGGGCTACAAGAATGCTTTCCAGGCAGCCGAGGATATCGAGACCCTGCGCGAGAATTATCCGCGCGAAGCCCTGTCCTGCGCGCTCAACCTGCTGTCGAGCCACGACCGCCCACGCATCATCTCGGTGCTCGGCGGTGGCCCCGACGAGTCGCAGCTACCCGAGTGCGAGCGCAGCAAGTGGCGCCTGGACGAAAACTCGATGGACCTGGCCAAGAGCCGTTTTTGGCTTGCAACGCTCATGCAGATGACGTTCCCCGGCGTGCCTTCGATTTACTATGGCGACGAGTACGGCCTTGAGGGCCTGACCGATCCGGGCAATCGCCGCACGCTGCCTTTAAAGGAAGACCTGCACGACTTCGATACACTCGCCATCCTTAAAAACGCCTCGGCCGTGCGCCGCGCCCTGCCGTTTATGGTTGACGGCGAGATCAAGGCCTTCGCGCTCAACGACGAGATACTAGCCTACACGCGCACCGGTAAAGACGGTGAGGCCGCAACGGTTATCATCAACCGCAGCCTGCGCAATTCACACCGTGTGACGATTCCGGCGCTCGGCGAATGCGCAAGCGACGTGATCAGCGGCCACGAGTGCGAAATCCACAACGATACCGTCACACTCGATCTGTATCCGCTGGGGTCGTCGATCATCTATCACCACGCCGAGCAACGTCTACAAGAGCCGCTTGATCACGGCGCGGGTGTCGTGTGCCATATCACCTCGGTGCCCAGCGACGATGGCAAGCCCGGTACGATCGGCGCTCCCACGCGTCGCTTTATCGACCATCTGGCCGCCATGGGCATGCGCTACTGGCAGGTCCTGCCCGTCAACCCGACGGATTTCTTCCGATCCCCTTACGCCGGTCCCTCGGCCTTTGCGGGCAATATCGATCTGCTGCCCGAAAGCCACGAGGAGCTGGCCGCCGACTTTGTTACCTGGAAGGCTCGCGGCGGTGAGGATGCCGACCCGCTGTACACGGCGTTTAAACATCGCAACGCCAACTGGCTCGAGAAGTACTGCGTTTACATGGCCGTTAAGAAGTACTTTGAGGGCGAGTCGCGCCACGATTGGCCGGCAGATGTCGCGCGCTACAACGAGCATCTGATTGACGACAAGCGTTTCCACGACGAGGCCGAGCTGCAGGCGTACATGCAGTACCGCTTTGACCTGGCCTGGTGCGAGCTTATGAACTATGCGCACAAGAAGGGTATCGAGGTCATCGGCGACATTCCTATGTATGTCTCGGACGATTCGGCCGATGCGTGGAGCGAGCCCGAGAACTTCTGGCTGTCCGATACCGGCAAGGCGATTGAGATTTCCGGTGCGCCGCCCGACAACTTTGCGCCCGAGGGCCAGGTGTGGGGCAACCCGACGTTCCAATGGGACCACATGAAGCAGAACGGCTATAACTGGTGGATGGATCGCCTGCGTCGCGCGTTCTCGCTCTACGACCGCGTGCGTCTGGATCACTTCCTGGGATTCCACAGCTACTTTAGTATTCCTGCGGGCAAGGCCTGCGCCGACGGTCGCTGGCTGGCGGGACCGGGCAAAGACCTGTTCCAGACCGCCTACGACGAGCTGGGTCCGCTCAACTTTATCGCTGAGGACTTGGGCTATCTGACGCCTGGCGTTCGCGCCATGGCTTTGACCTGCGGCTTCCCCGGCATGGATGTGCTGGAGTTTAGCGACTACGACGTCCGTTGCGGCGTGCACCCCACGCCTGGCAAGATCCTGTACACCTCGACGCACGATACGTCGACGTTGGCCGGGTGGTGCACGCGTTCCTTTGCGGGCGGCGATGGACCGAACGGTGTTGAGGTGGCGGCCAAGCTGATGGGCGACGCGCTGGCAAGTGATGCTCCCCTCGTGATGATGCCGCTGCAGGATGTCCTGGGGCTGGGCGACGATGCGCGCATGAACGTTCCGGGCGTGGCCACGGGCAACTGGACCTGGCAGGCTGACGAGGCCGACGTTGCGGCCGCCGAGGGCAAAACTGCGCAGCTCCTGCGCAACACCCATAGATTCTGGGGCGAGGCGTAATAAAACGCCCGATATAGGGTACAGTACAGACGTTTGAATTTTTGCGGGCAGAGTAATCTGCCCGCTTTGTGCTGAAAAGGAAGTATTATGGCGCGCTACGATTACAAGTGCTCGAGCTGCGGCAACGTGTTTGAGGTTGAGCATCCCATGTCCGAGACTCCCGAGGTCGTTTGCCCGAGCTGCGGCGCTCCGGCGGCCAAGACGTTCTCGGCCAACGGCATTAAATTTGAGGGCAGCGGTTTCTACAACACCGACCAGCGAAGCGGCGGCTCAAGCACCAGCGCCACCAGCGGCTGCTGCGCCAATTGCCCGCACAACCACTAACAGCCGAGCAACCAACCACACGCCAACATAAACACAAACGAGGGCGGCCTGCGACTACACCAGTCGCAGGCCGCCCTTTTTCGTAATGTCAACGCCTTTGCGCCAATGCGGTTTGGGTAGCTAAAATAGCCCCGTCCCAAATTAGCTACTTTGGCGGACCAGGCGGGCGCAGAAGTGGCCGTCGTAGGAGTCGGCGTTTACCGGCACGCTTTGGAAGAGGCCTCGGTCGTTTTGGCGTACAGAAACGAGCTTCTTGGCCTGCTCGAAGTCGGGCAGTTGCAGAATCTGTGCCCCGGAAAGCGGTGCCATGGCAAAGCCGGCACCCTCGGGAGAAGCAAGGAACGCGTCCACGACCTGCGTGTTCTCCTCGTCGAAGACCGAGCATGTCGCATAGATGAGTTCACCGCCGGCAGCCACGCGCACTGCTGCTTCCTTGAGCATTGCCAGCTGCAGCTTGGGCAACTCGGTCGTAACGTCATTCTCAGTTAGGCGCCATGGGATCTCGGGATGACGGCGCATGGTGCCGGTGCCCGAGCACGGTGCATCGATAAAGACCGTGTCGAACTTTACCGGCTCGCCAAGCATGGCATCAAACGATGTGAGCACCTCATCAAGCTCGCAAGCATCGCCCGAAACCGTACGAACGCCCTGAATACCGGCCTTATGCAGGCGAGCGAGATTCAGATCGCACTTGCGATCATGCAGATCGAGCGCCGTATGCTGACGCTCATAGCCCGCACGCTTGGCCTGGCACATCATCACATAGGTCTTGGTGCCACGGCCGGCGCCAATCTCAAGGCAACGCCCAGGACGGGTCGCCGCGGTCGCGATAAGCTGGGCATTGAGATCCGAGGCCACGGCCGCAGCGCGCTCAAACACGCCCGACGCAACCGTGACCTGCGCATCGACCGGAGCATGGCAGCCCGGGAAGACAGGCGCAACGAGCTGCGAGATATACGGATCGGGCTTAGTCGCAAACGCATTCTCGTGCAGGGCCAGCGGCGCGGGGGCCAGATTGCCGGCAAAGTTAAGCGCACCCTCTGGCGTGTCAAACGACGCCATAATGCGAACGCACAGCCAACGCGGCAGACCCATCAAGCGCGACAGACGGACCAAGCGCCGCTCAGACTCATCCACATCGGACGCAGTAGCAAAGTCCTCAACATTGTCCGCAACCTTGTGCAGCACGGCATTGGCCAAGCCAGCGGCGGACTTAGCACCGCAGCGAACCAGCTCAACACCCTGACTTACGGCAACGCGGCCAGGCGTATGCAGATAGAGCATCTCGAAGACCGAGATACGAAGCGCCATGCGAACACGCGGTGCAACCTTTTTGGGCTTATCGAGAAACTGGTCGAGCAGCTCATCCAAAATGCCCTGCGTGGCGGCAACGCCCAGCGCCAAGCGGGCAGCAAAAGCGGAATCGCGCTGGTCAATAGCCTTGGCCGATGCGCGAGAGGACAGCACGTCACGCGCATACATGCCGCGGCGGTCAGCTTCCATTAGCACATCGAGTGAAAGCTTGCGCGCAGGAGACAGCTTGCTCACGACAAAACACCCCAGATAAGATCAGCACCCTGCAGGCCAGCAGCCCAAGCAGAAGCGGCCATAGCACGCTTGCCATCGGGCTTAACTTCGAGCAACTCAACCGTGCCATCGGAAAGACCAAGGTAAACACGCTTGTTCTTAACGTCAACGGCGCCCTCTCCAAGCGACACATCAGCCGGCGCAGCATCGAGCACGCGCACGGTCTTACCGGCAATCACGCAACGAGCAGGCGCGGTATCGGACGAAGCCAGCACATGGCGCACGCAATCAAGCGCCGCCATGTGCGGATCCAGACGCATTTCCTGCTTAGAAATCTTGGCAGCATGAGTGACGAGCGCCTCATCCTGCTCAGTCCAAACAGCCGAACCATCGGCAAGCGAGGGAAGCGTATCGGCAAGCAACTTGCCGCCAAGCTCACCAAGCTCCATGGTCAAAGCCTCGGCATGCTTACCGGCGACTGGCGTAGAGGCCTGGGCGCAATAAGCGCCGGTATCCACGCCATGCCCAATGCGCATGATAGAAACGCCAGCCATCTCATCACCAGCGAGAATCGCACGCTGAATAGGAGCAGCCCCACGCCAACGAGGCAGCAGGGACGCATGAACATTCACAATACCGAGCGGCGCCATATGCAGCACCTCATCGGGCAAAATGCAGCCATAGGCAGCCACACAGAAAATGTCAGCCTGGGCAGCCCGGAGCGCCTCAATAACCTCCGGCGTCATACGATTAGCTTCAATAACCGGCAACCCCAGCTCAAGCGACTTAGCCTTAACAGGAGACGGCTCCAGCTTCTTACCACGTCCGCGAACAGCATCAGGACGAGTAATTACGAGCGCAATATCATTGCCAGCCTCAACAAGCGAAGTCAGCGAAGGCACAGCAAAATCAGGCGTACCCATAAACACAATACGCATAAAAGTTAGTCTCCTCTCAATAACGAGCCGAGACGGCTACAAAAAAGCGTTCCAGGTCGCAAGCGCACCCAGCCGCAAGAACAGTTCAACAAAGACAAATATACCCAAAAACAAAGAAAGAGCCGCATAAAAGCAGCCCTCCCAACAAAGCACCTATCAGCGAAGACGCCCTTCCCTGGCCCGACGGCACCCGGGCGAGTCAAGCAGCGTCAACGTAGTCCCCGGGGCG